>NZ_CP032684.1:0-70000 GCF_003627795.1 Rhizobium sp. CCGE531
AGGCGTCGTCCTATATAAAACCAAACATATATTAAAAGGTTTCTATTTCTTAGAGTCTGTGAGTAGCAAGGATTAAAGTTCATTCATTGCCTGTCCAATTTGTCGCGCCTTACGCACGGATCTGCAAAGATTCCGATGCCAATAGCCGATATGTGGAAAAGGAAGATAATTTTTCAATCTTTTGAGAGGGTTGCCGAGAGATCCGGCATAGCTCGCTCTGGGGATAAGTCGGGGATGGGAGTGGTATTGCCGATCTTGTCCACATTACCCACAGCCACGGCGAAAGCCTTCTCGCGAAAATCCCAAATGTGGAAAACTCGGCCGTTTTCCACTTGCCGAGGATAGGCCCCTTCTCGTACCTGTCTTCTCTCCCGAGATATCAACAGGCGATGGAAAGTAGCGTGGAAAACCGAACAAGCTTCTTTCATCTGCACCTGATTTCTGACTCAACGGGCGAGACTCTCATCTCCGCCGGCCGTGCGGCCTCGGTGCAATTCCATGCCAGCCAACCGATCGAGCATGTCTATCCGCTGATCAGAAACCGCAAGCAGCTTCTGCCGGTTCTGGAGGCGATCGATAACAGCCCCGGCATCGTCCTCTATACGATCGTCGATCGCGAACTCGCCGAATTCATCGCCGAGCGGTGCAAGGAGATGGGCGTGCCTTGCGTCAATGTTCTCGAACCGGTCATGAATGTCTTCCAGACCTATCTCGGCACGGCATCGCGCCGCCGCGTCGGCGCGCAGCATGTGATGAACGCCGATTATTTCGCCCGCATCGAAGCGCTGAACTTCACCATGGATCATGATGATGGGCAGATGCCCGATGACTATGACGATGCCGATGTCGTCATCATCGGTATCAGCCGCACCTCGAAAACGCCGACGAGCATCTATCTGGCCAATCGCGGCATCAAGACCGCCAATATACCCATCGTCCACGGCGTGCCGTTGCCGGAGAGCCTGGGCAAGGCGACGAAGCCATTGATCGTCGGGCTGGTGGCAACGACCGACCGTATCTCGCAGGTACGCGAAAACCGCATTCTCGGCACGACGCCCGGCTTCGATCGCGGCGGCTATACGGATCGTGCCGCGATCTCCGAAGAGCTGAAATATGCACGGTCCCTCTGCGCCAGGCACAATTGGCCGATCATCGATGTCACGCGGCGCTCGATCGAAGAGACCGCTGCCGCCATTGTTGCCCTGCGCCCCAAGCTGCGTTAAGCGCTGCACATTATTATCTCGGAGGCAGCCGTCATGACCGTGCCCCTTATCCTTGCATCATCCAGCCCGTTCCGGCGAATGCTGATGGAAAACGCCGGATTGCATTTCCAGGCCATCGCCGCCGGTATCGACGAACGCGCGATCGAAGCGCCGCTGGAGCGGGATGGCGCCAGCCCGGATGCCGTCGCGCTCGTGCTGGCAAAGGCGAAGGCAAAGGACGTCAGCGATCGCTTCCCCAGCTCGCTCGTCATCGGTTCGGATCAGACCATGTCGCTGGGTGACCAGGTCTTCCACAAGCCGAAGACGATGGCGGATGCGGAAAATCATCTGCGGATCCTGTCTGGTAAAACGCATCGCCTGAACAGCGCCATCGCCCTGGCGCGCAATGGCGATATCATTTGGGAACATGTGTCGCACGCGGATCTGACTATGCGGGAGCTGCCGGCTGATTTCATCCATCGGCATCTCGGCCGCGTGGGTGAAAAAGCATTATCGAGCGTTGGTGCCTATCAACTCGAGGGAGAGGGCATCCAGCTTTTCTCGAAAATAGACGGCGATTATTTCACGATCGTCGGATTGCCGATGCTGCCGCTGCTTGAAAAACTGCGTGAACTGGGGGCAATCGATGGATGATTCACGTGAAACACTGGGCGTAAACGCTTTCGTAACGGGTTATCCGATCAGGCATTCACGTTCGCCGCTGATCCACGGTTACTGGCTGAAGCAGCTCGGCCTGGCCGGCAGCTATCGCGCGCATGAAGTCCCGGCAGAGGATTTCGCAGCTTTCATCGCTTCCCTGAAGGATGGCTCCAGCGGCTTCGTCGGCGGCAATGTCACGATCCCTCACAAGGAAGCGGCGTTCAAACTCGCCGATCGGCCGGACGAGCTTTCGGAAGAACTCGGTGCTTCCAACACTTTATGGCTTGAGGATGGGCTGCTGCATGCGACGAACACCGATGGCCGCGGGTTCACCGCGAACCTCGATGAGCGTCATCCCGGCTGGGATCGCAGCGACCGCGCCGTGATCCTCGGGGCGGGCGGCGCGAGCCGGGCGGTGATACAGGCCGTGCGCGATCGCGGCTTCAAGGAAATCCATGTCGTCAACCGCACGGTCGAGCGGGCGGGGGAGCTGGCGGATCGTTTCGGCGAACGGGTTCATGCCCATCCGATGGCAGCGCTCGGCGACGTCATGCAGGATGCCGGCCTTTTCATCAACACGACCTCGCTCGGCATGGACGGCGAAGCCGCGCCTCGGATCGATTTCTCGCCCCTTGTACAAGAGGCTGTCGTCACCGACATTGTCTATATACCCTTGAAGACGCCGCTTCTGGCGCAGGCCGAGGAACAGGGCTTTGCCATCGTTGATGGTCTTGGCATGCTGTTGCACCAGGCGGTGCCGGGCTTCGAAAAATGGTTCGGAAAGCGTCCGGTGGTTGATGATACTTTGAGGGCGTTGATCATCGCGGATATGGAAAAACATTGATGATCAGGATCGGGCTGACGGGATCGATCGGCATGGGAAAATCGACCTCGGCGAAACTCTTCGCCGAAGCCGGGATCCCGGTGAACGATTCCGATGCGGTCGTGCATGATCTCTACAGCGGCGAAGCGGTTGCTCTGGTCGAGGCTGCCTTCCCCGGTACGACCCGCGACGGCAAAGTCGACCGGCAGGAACTCAGTCGGAAGCTCGCAGGCGATCCCTCCGGTTTCAAGCGTCTCGAAGCCATCATCCATCCGCTCGTTCGTGAGCGTGAGCGCGAGTTCCTGGAACGTCAAAGGCAGGCGGGCGCCGATATGATCGTGCTGGATATCCCGCTGCTGTTCGAAACCGGCGCGGATAAAAGGGTCGACAAAATCGCCGTCGTCAGCTGTGATCCACAGATTCAGAGAGAAAGAGTGCTTGCCCGGCCGGGCATGACGGAGGAAAAATTCAACATGATTCTCTCCCGGCAAACGCCGGATCCGGAAAAGCGGGCACGCGCCGATTACGTCATCGATACGGGCGGCAGTATCGATGCGGCCCGCGAGCAGGTCAGAGAGATCATCGCGGATCTGCGGCGCAAGCAGCGGAATAGGAAATAGGAAAGCGGAGCCCCGACATGCGCGAAATCATTTTCGATACGGAAACCACCGGTCTCGACAACAGGGCAGACCGTATCATCGAAATCGGCGGCATCGAGCTCTTCAACCATTTCCCGACCGGCAAGACGCTGCATATATTCATCAATCCTGGCGACCGCAAGGTTCATCCCGATGCACTTGCCGTGCACGGCATCACCGATGAATCACTGAAGGACAAGCCGGCCTTCGAAATCGTTGCCGATCAGATCCTCGAATTTTTCGGCGATGCCAAATGGATTGCGCATAACGCCACCTTCGACATGGGTTTCGTCAACGCCGAATTCGCAAGGCTCGGCCGGCCGCCGATCCTCCCGGATATGGTGATCGACACCTTGGCTATGGCGCGGCGCAAGCATCCCATGGGTCCGAATTCGCTGGATGCGCTCTGCCACCGCTATGGCATCGACAATTCGCATCGCACCCAGCACGGCGCGCTTCTCGACTCCGAACTGCTGGCCGAAGTCTATATCGAGATGATCGGCGGCCGGCAGACCGCGCTCGGCCTCGGCAGTGTCATCGGTTCGTCGGCGCGCTCACGCCAGAATGATGCCGCGGAGGACATCGTCGGCGATATTTTCGAACGGCCCAATCCCTTGCCAAGCCGGTTGAATGAAGAAGAACTCGCGGCTCATGCCGCACTGGTCGCCAAGCTCGGCGCGAAGGGAACTTGGTCCAAATATCGCACATCCGAATAAGGGTGCTTCCTCAGGTACCAAAGAAAATGCCCGGGTCTTGCGATCCGGGCATTTCTGTCTTCCAGTAAGCAGAAATTCAAGCTTAGTTCGGAACGGCCGAAACCTGGGCGCGGGCCTGTTCTTCAGCCATGCGCTGCGTGAACATCTGCGCGAAATCGATCGGGTCGATCATCAGCGGCGGGAAGCCGCCATTGCGCGTGACATCGGCGATGATCTGGCGCGCAAAGGGGAACAGCAGGCGCGGGCATTCGATGAAAAGCAGCGGCAGCATGTGTTCCTGCGGGAAGCCGGTGACGCGGAAGACGCCGCCATAGACCAGCTCGGTGTGGAAGAGAACGCGCTCGCCATCCTTGGCTTCGGCGTTCAGCGTCAGCACGACGTCGAAATCCTCGTCCGACAGCGGGTTGGCGTTGACATTGACGTTGATATTGATGTCGGGAGCATTTTCCCGGGCCTGAAGCGAGCGCGGAGCGCCCGGATTCTCGAAGGAAAGATCCTTGGTGTACTGAGCAAGGATGCTGAGGCTCGGGCTGGCTGCACCGTTGCCGTTGGTCTCGTTGGCCATGGGGGTGTCCTCTCACGTCTCGATGGGTGTCGCCATCTAGCATTTAGAATAGGGGCTTACAACCCTGTGGCCCGGCGCTCAATCGCGCTGTTCTAGTCCTTTAGCCGCTTCTGGTCGGACCATGGCGACTTGCGGTTCGGCTCGCGATGGAAATCTGTTTCATCCAGATCGACGACCGGTGCGGGATTATGCGGTTGGCCTTGCGGACCGGCGCCCGGACCCTGTCCTCGCCGGAAGGCGCGCGAATTGCCGACGACGACGATGCGCTTGCGCAGGACTGTCCAGGCGAGATCGCGCACGGCCGGAATGAAAAGCAGCAGGCCGATAATGTCGGAAATGAAGCCGGGCAGCATCAGGAAGAAGGCGGCGACGACGATCATGGCGCCATGCACCATCTCGCGGCCGGGATCGCCACCATTGCGGCTTTCGGCCGAGATGCGCTGGAGGATCCCGATCCCTTGAATTCTGAGGAGAGCGGCACCGAGCAGCATGCTGAGGATGATGAGCCCCAGCGTTGCCCAGACGCCGATCATCTTTCCGACGACGATGAATCCGGCGATCTCAGCCAGAGGCATCAGAGAAACGAAGATAGGAAGAAGTGATAGGCGCATGTTACGGTGGTCCTGAAAGCGGGTTTCTTCGCGTAAGCGTTGGTTTCTCGCGTATAATAAAGAAACTGGTCCGCTATTTGAATGATACATCGATGCGGACTATATGGGGATTAATCTTTTAATTTTAACGGTGGTTCCGATACGAGATGGGTGCAAACGACTTTGTGACGATCTTTTTCCTGGTGGCGGCGGTGCTGATCTTCTTTCAGCTGCGCAGCGTTCTTGGCCGCCGCACGGGGAATGAGAAGCCGCCGCGCGATCTCTATGGTTCCGCAGATCCGGCAAATGGCCCGACGCCGCCGGACGCCGGCAAGGTCGTGACCCTGCCGCGGCGCGATGCGACCGAAGAGGAAGACCGTTTTGCCACCGTCGATGCGTTCACCCCGGCCGGAACGCCGCTGAACGACTCGCTGCGTGAAGTGAGCAAGGCTGATCCCGCCTTCAATCCGAAGGAATTCGTCAACGGCGCCCGCATGGCCTATGAGATGATCGTCATGGCCTTTGCCGATGGCGATCGCAAGTCTTTGAAGGGATTGCTGTCGCGTGAGGTCTATGACGGTTTCGATGCCGCCATCGCCGATCGCGAAGGCAAGGGCGAGAAAGTCAAGTCGACCTTCGTCAGCATCGACAAGGCTGATATTCTCAGCGCCGAGGTGAAGGGAACGGAAGCCCTCGTCACCACGCGCATCGTCAGCCAGATGATTTCTGCCACCTATGACAAGGCGGGCACCTTGATCGATGGCGATGCCGAAACCGTGGCCGAGATCAGCGACCTCTGGACCTTCGCCCGCGACACGCGTTCGCGCGATCCGAATTGGAAACTCGTGGCGACCGAATCCGAACAATGACGATCCCATCGCAGGAATTCAGGCTGGAGCCGGCAACCTTCGCCGATCTGAAGGGCTGGAAGGACGATGATCCTTCCAGCCTTTTTCGCGCAATGAAGGACTGTCGGGCCTATATCAGCGATGTGAAGCCCTATCGCACGGGCTCTGCCGGACTGACGGCCGATGATCTCCTGTCGCTTCTCGATGCCGCTGAAGGACGCAAACCGCGCGATGCGGCAGAAGCCCGGTCTTTTTTCGAGGAGCATTGCCAGCCTTTCTTCATCCGCCGCGATGGCGGGGCGACCGGTTTCGTAACCGCCTTCTACGAGCCGGAAATCGAAGTATCGGCCGAGCCGAACGAAACCTACCGCTATCCCTTTTATCGCCGGCCGGATGATCTGATCGATCTGGATGACGGCAATCGCCCAGCAGAATTAGACCCGTCCTATATGTTTGGCAGGGTTTTGGACGGCACAGTTTCCGCCTATCCCGATCGTGGCGAAATCGATCGCGGCTATCTCGAAGGCAAGGGGCTGGAAATCGCCTGGGCGAAATCCAAGGTCGATGTCTTCTTCGTGCATGTTCAGGGTGCCGCGCGCCTGCGCTATCCGGATGGGCGTCTTGGCCGCATCACCTATGCCGCCAAGGCCGGCCATCCCTTTTCGGCAGTTGGTCGCTTGCTTATCGATCGCGGCTTGCTCGATCGCGCAACCATATCCATGCAAACGATTCGCGACTGGCTCTATGCACATCCCGAGCAGGTCGATGAAGTCCTCTGGCACAATCGATCCTATATCTTCTTCCGCGAAGCCGAGGTCGGCGATGTGGGCCTAGGCCCGATCGCGGCCGCCAAGGTGCCGCTGGTCGCCGGCAGGTCCCTGGCGGTCGATCGGCTGATCCACACCTTCGGCTTTCCCTTCTTCATCCGTTCGGAAAGCTTGACGCATCTCGATGCCGGAAAGCCTTTCGCGCGGCTGATGCTGGCGCTCGACACGGGGTCGGCGATCGTCGGGCCGGCGCGCGGCGATATCTTTACCGGTTCGGGCTATGATGCCGGGGAGCTCGCCGGCACCGTGCGCAATGACGCCGATTTTTATATATTCATTCCGAAGGCGGCGGCGCAGAGGTTCGGCTGATGGCCCCGGAGAACAAGCAACGAAAGCTCAGCGCGGAGGACCGCATCCTTTGGGGTAAGGTCGCCAAGAGCACCCGACCCATGCCGGGCCGCATGACGGATATCGAGGCTTTCGAAGCAGCGTTGCAGGCAGAAGCCGAAAAAGAGGAAAGCAGCCGTGCCGCAAAGGCAAAGGCGGCACCGGTGTCCACGAGCGCGCAGGAAACTCCGACGCCCCCGAAACAGCCTGCCGGGCGCCATCACCCGCTGGAACGTCCCGTCAAGCGCAAGATCGCCAAGGGCCATTTGGCGCTCGAGGCCCGCATAGACCTTCACGGCCTCATCCAGAGCGAAGCACATTCCATGCTTCTGGATTTTCTGCTGCGAGCTCACGGTCGCGGCCTTCGCCATGTGCTCGTCATAACTGGCAAGGGCAGCTCCATGGGCAGCGAGGGAGCCTTGAAGCGCGCCGTGCCGCTCTGGTTTTCCAAGCCGGAATTCCGCTTTCTGATCTCCTCCTACGAGACGGCGGCGCAACATCACGGCGGCGAGGGCGCGCTTTATATCCGCCTGTCGCGCTTGAAGGGGGAGAAGCTTTGACCCCGTTCGGCGAAGCGGTGCGAAAGCTGCGGCTGCGCAAGGGCGTCTCGCAGAAGCAGATGGCGGCGGCGCTGAACGTGACTCCGGCTTACTTATCCGCCTTAGAACATGGGAAGCGCGGCTTGCCGAGCTTCGATCTGCTGCAGCGCATCGCCGGATACTTCAATATCATCTGGGACGAAGCCGAAGAACTCTTCCTGCTGGCCCGGTTTTCCGATCCGCGCGTCGTCATCGATACATCCGGGCTTGCGCCCGAATATACGGCCTTCGTCAACCACTTGGCGGGCAAGATCCGCGGCCTTGACGCCGCGACGATCCGGGAACTGGCCCGGGTTCTGGAAAATGCCGGCAAAACCGGCTGAAAACCGCCTTAATCCCCTGTTTTATACCTCATTTCGGGGCCTTCCGTTTGGAACTTCAGGGTGAAACATCCTATATACAAGCTAGGAAAAACCGCTGATTCGTTAGAGTCGGATGATTTTAGGTCTATTCGACCTAAAATCTGAATCCGCTCTAAACTCAAAGAAGTAGAGCATGATGTCGTCCGAAAACGCTCACACTTTTCGGCATCATGCTCTAAGGATCGGCAGGGTTCTCTAAAACGCTGGAAAGACTTCAATATATGACCGACACATCCGTAACCGATAACGGTGGCAACGCCGAGTATGGCGCAGACTCCATCAAGGTCCTGAAGGGACTTGATGCGGTGCGCAAGCGTCCCGGCATGTATATCGGTGATACGGATGACGGCTCGGGCCTGCATCACATGGTCTATGAGGTCGTCGACAACGCGATTGACGAGGCCTTGGCCGGCCACGCCGATATCGTGACGGTGACGCTCAATCCCGATGGCTCGGTCACGGTCACGGACAATGGCCGCGGTATCCCGACGGATATTCACAGCGGCGAAGGCGTTTCGGCGGCTGAGGTTATCATGACCCAGCTTCATGCCGGCGGTAAGTTCGACCAGAATTCCTACAAGGTTTCCGGCGGTCTGCACGGCGTCGGCGTCTCGGTCGTCAACGCGCTTTCGGTCTGGCTGCGCCTGAAGATCCGCCGTCAGGGCAAGATCCATGAGATGAGCTTCACCCATGGCGTTGCCGATGCACCGCTGAAGGAGACGGGCGAGGCGGGCAATGCCACCGGCACGGAAGTCAGCTTCATGCCGAGTTCGCAAACCTTCACCATGACGGAATTCGACTACAGCACGCTGGAACATCGGCTGCGCGAACTGGCCTTCCTCAATTCCGGCGTCCGTATCCTTCTGACCGACAAGCGTCATTCCGACATCCGGCAGGAAGAGATGCTCTATGACGGCGGCCTGGAAGCCTTCGTCGCCTATCTCGACCGCGCCAAGAAGCCGTTGGTCGACAAGCCGGTTTCCATCCGCAGCGAGAAGGACGGCATCACCGTCGAAGTCGCCATGTGGTGGAACGACAGCTACCACGAAAACGTGCTCTGCTTCACCAACAACATTCCCCAGCGCGACGGCGGCACGCATATGGCCGGCTTTCGCGCGGCGCTGACGCGCCAGATTACCTCCTACGGCGAGTCATCAGGCATCACCAAGAAGGAAAAGGTGACGCTGACCGGCGACGATTGCCGCGAAGGCCTCACCGCCGTGCTGTCGGTCAAGGTTCCCGATCCGAAATTCTCTTCGCAGACGAAGGACAAGCTGGTCTCGTCAGAAGTCCGTCCGGTGGTCGAAAGCCTCGTCAACGAAGCGCTTGGCACCTGGCTCGAAGAACATCCGTCCGATGCCAAGGTGCTGGTCGGCAAGGTCGTCGAGGCCGCAGCCGCCCGCGAAGCCGCCCGCAAGGCGCGCGAACTGACCCGCCGCAAGGGCGCGCTGGATATCGCATCGCTCCCCGGCAAGCTTGCCGATTGCTCCGAGCGCGACCCGGCCAAATCGGAAGTGTTCCTCGTCGAGGGTGACTCGGCAGGTGGTTCGGCCAAGCAGGGCCGGTCGCGCGAAAACCAGGCCATCCTGCCGCTGCGCGGCAAGATCCTGAACGTCGAGCGCGCCC
Organism: Rhizobium sp. CCGE531; assembly: GCF_003627795.1. NCBI lineage: Bacteria > Pseudomonadati > Pseudomonadota > Alphaproteobacteria > Hyphomicrobiales > Rhizobiaceae > Rhizobium > Rhizobium sp. CCGE531. The sequence continues at coordinate 9,784 of NZ_CP032684.1, forward strand.
GCTTCGACAAGATGCTGTCGAGCCAGGAAATCGGCACACTGATCACGGCACTCGGCACCGGCATCGGCAAGGACGAGTTCAACGCCGAAAAGCTGCGCTATCACAAGATCATCATCATGACGGACGCAGACGTCGACGGCGCGCATATTCGCACGCTGCTTCTGACCTTCTTCTTCCGGCAGATGCCCGACCTCATCGAGCGCGGCCACCTCTATATCGCCCAGCCGCCGCTTTATAAGGTGACGCGCGGCAAATCGGTGCAATATGTTAAGGACGAGAAGGCGCTGGAAGAATATCTGATCGGCCAGGGCACCGACGATGCAAGCCTCCGCCTTGGCAACGGCGAAGTGCGTGTCGGCCAGGATCTGCGCGAGGCGATCTACGACGCGCTGCGCCTGCGCACACTGATCGACAATCTCCATTCGCGCTATAATCGCGCCGTTGTCGAGCAGGCGGCCATCGCCGGCGCGCTTCATGCCGAAATGGTCAGCGATCCCTCCCGCGCGGAAGCGCTGGCAAACGAAGTTGCCAACCGGCTTGACGTCATCGCCGAGGAAACCGAGCGTGGCTGGACCGGTGCCCTGACGGGCGAAGGCGGCCTGCGCTTCGAGCGCACGGTACGCGGCGTCAAGGAAGTCGTCGTCCTCGACATGGCGCTCATCGGCTCGCAGGATGCCCGTCTCATCGATCAGTTGGGTTCGCGCCTGAAGGAAGTCTACCAGACCCCGCCGAAGCTTACCCGCCGCGATGGCGAGACGGAGATTTCCGGACCGCGCATGCTGCTGGATACGATCTTTGCGGGCGGCCGCAAGGGCCTGACGCTACAGCGTTACAAAGGCCTCGGCGAGATGAACGCCGAGCAGCTCTGGGAAACGACGCTCGATCCGAACGTCCGCACGCTGTTGCAGGTGAAGGTGACGGACGCGACCGATGCCGACGGCCTGTTTGCCCGGCTCATGGGCGACGAAGTCGAGCCACGCCGCGAGTTCATTCAGGACAACGCGCTGAACGTCGCCAATCTCGACATCTGACCGCTCGCTTCAGACATAAAAAGGCCCGTCAGGAACATCCGGCGGGCCTTTTCTTTTTTTATCAATTACTTGGCGATGAAAGTGCCGTTGAAGGCGAGTCCCGAAAGCGGGTTGCGCTGGCTCGGCACTTCGCGCTCGCGCAGCTTTTCCGGAAGCTGGTTCTTGTCGCCGACCTTGCCGATTGCAACGGCTGCCTCGACGCGGAAACCTTCGGGAACACCGAGAACCTCGTAGGATTTCTCGACATGGAAGCCACCCATGCCATGGGCCGCATAGCCGGCTAGATGTGCCTGGATCGCCAGGAAGCCCCAGGCTGCACCGGCATCGAAGGAATGGCTGTAACTGGGCTTCTGTTCGGCGGAACCGAGTTCGCCGCTGTGGGTGCGCGAGATGACGAAGAGCAGTGCCGAGGCGGATTTCGCCCAGCCCTGGTTGAACTCGACGAGAAGGCTCAGGAACTTGTCCCAGTTTTCCGAACCGCGCAGGGCGTAGACGAAACGCCAGGGCTGCAGGTTCGAGGCGGAGGGTGCCCATTGGGCGGCTTCCAGAATGGTCAGCAGATCAGCTTCCGGCATGCTCTCGTTGGAATAGGCGCGGGGAGACCAGCGGTCGAGAAAGAGCTTGTCGATTGGATATTGGGATTCGCGGCTATTGCTTGATGTCATGGGACTTCTTTCACTAGAGGGGATCAGCTCTCAGTCCGCGGAAAACGGGCTATTGGCTGGCTATGAACAGAGGACGGAACCTATACGCTGGTCGCACCGGCAGTCCAGGCCACGTCGAGCTCTTCGCGGAAGGCGAAGCGCTTGAGGTGATCGGCGACGACATTCTGCATGCGTTCGAGATCTTCGGGCTTCTCGACCGTCAGCGTCATGATCAGGATGCCGGGCTCTGCCGCCAGATCAAGGGAGTTTTCCGGGCTGAAGGGCACCTTGCCGGCCGCCGCATCGAATTCCACGCTGAAGCGGTGGCTCCAGTGCTTGCAGAGCTGTTGAAGATAACGGCTCGCATGATCGGTTTTAACGTTGGAAATGGATGTCGCCATGGGATGATGCTCCAATAAACCTGATCGCAAAACCTGATCGCAGTCAGCACTTTTCATACATAGAGCTATCCGCATTCTCCAGGTAGACAGTCTGTTTCAAGTTTGCGTTATTCCGGTGAAATTCTGTTCCGCTATGGTGTCCTTATGAAGGAACAGGTGCGAGTGGAGACAGAACCTTGCTGGTAAATGGGAAATGGACTGAGGATTGGCAGCCGGTCCAGGCCAAGGATGAGAAGGGCGGTTTCGTTCGCCAGACCTCGAGTTTTCGGAATTGGGTCACGCCGGATGGCGGGGCAGGACCGACGGGTGAAGGCGGCTTCAAGGCAGAGGCCGGCCGCTATCATCTTTATGTCGCGCTGATCTGCCCCTGGGCGTCGCGGACCCTGATCGGCCGCAAGCTGAAGGGGCTGGAAGAGGTCATTTCGATTTCCGTCGTCGAACCGGTGCTGTCCAAGCAGGGCTGGCGGTTCGGCGATTATCCAGGCGCCACCAATGACGCCGTCAATGGCGTCACCTACATGCACGAGATCTATACGAAGGCTGATCCCCATTTCACCGGCCGCGCCACCGTGCCTGTGCTTTGGGACAAGCAAAAGGGTACGATCGTCAACAACGAGTCGGCTGATATCCTGCGCATGTTGAACGGCGGCTTCGGAGATCTCGCCGGCAACGACATTGATCTTCATCCCGCCGACAAGCGGGAAGAGATCGACAGATTCAATGCCCGGATCTATCCCGTTCTCAACAATGGCGTCTATCGCGCCGGCTTCGCCACGACGCAGATCGCCTATGAAGAGGCCTTCAACGAGGTATTCGCTTGCCTCGATCGGGTCGAGACGGAACTGGAGGGCAGGGATTTCCTCTTTGCCGACAATCCGACCGAGAGCGATATCAGGCTGTTCGTCACCCTCGTCCGTTTCGACGTCGCCTATCACGGCCTGTTCAAATGCAATCTCCGCCGTCTGTCCGATTATGCCAATCTCCAGTCCTTCTGCCGTCGCATGCTGGATTGGCCCGGCATTGCGGAAACGGTGAATTTCGATCATATCAAGCGCGGTTACTACTCGATAGCAACGCTCAATCCCACAGGCATCGTGCCGCTTGGGCCTGCTCCCGACGAGCTGTTCTGATACTCGACCAAGTATCAGAACCGGTCTAAGGTCCCCCTCGTTCGATGGAGCGGGGAGGACCGTCATGGATTGGGAAGAGTTCCGGCAGTGGTCGGAGAAAGCAGCGCATTGGGGCGCGGATTATCGCGCGTCGCTTCGCGACAGGCCGGTCCGGGCGAAGATGGCGCCGGGAGAAATCGCCGCCCACATCGCGGACTCCCCGCCGGTAACAGGCGAAACCATGGAGGATATCTTCAAGGATTTTGAGGATATCCTCGTTCCTGGCATGACGCATTGGCAGCACCCGCGCTTCTTCGCCTATTTCCCCGCCAATGCGGCCCCCGTCTCGGTGGTTGCCGAATATCTGGTCAGCGCCATCGCCGCCCAATGCATGCTCTGGCAGACATCGCCTTCCGCGACGGAGCTTGAAACGAAAGTCGTTGACTGGCTGCGCCAGGCGCTCGGCCTGCCGGAAACATTTACCGGCGTCATCCAGGATTCTGCCTCGACCGCCACGCTTGCCGCGGTCCTCGTGATGCGCGAGAGAGCACTCGACTGGCAGGGTAACAGAAGCGGGCTCGCGGCCAACAAGGCGGTGCGCATCTATTCCACCGACCAGGTTCACACCTCCATCGACCGCGCCATCTGGATATCAGGCGTCGGCGAGGAAAACCTGGTGCGCATTCCCTCTGCTGGTCCCAGCAAAGCCATGGATCCGCGCGCGCTTGCCGCCGCTATAGAGCGCGATCGTGCGGCGGGGCTTTTGCCGGCCGGCGTCATCGCCTGTGTCGGCGGCACCAGCGTTGGCGCCTGCGACGATATCGCCGCCGTCGTCGAAGTCGCGCATGCGCGCGGGCTCTATGTCCATGTCGATGCCGCCTGGGCAGGCTCCGCGATGATCTGCCCGGAATTCCGCACGCTTTGGCAAGGCGTCGAGCAAGCCGATTCCGTCGTCTTCAATCCGCATAAATGGCTTGGCGCGCAGTTCGATTGCTCCGTCCAGTTCGTTCGCGAGCCGGAGATGCTGGTTCGCACGCTCGCGATCCAGCCGGAATATCTGCGCACCCATGGTCATGACGGCATCATCAACTATTCGGAATGGTCGGTGCCGCTCGGCCGTCGCTTCCGCGCGCTGAAGCTCTGGTTCCTGCTGCGCTATCACGGCCTGGAAGGGCTGCGGACCATGATCCGCAACCATGTTTCCTGGTCGCGGAATCTGGCTAAGCGCCTTGCCGCCGAACCCGATTTCGAAATCGTCACCGAGCCCTTCCTGTCGCTGTTTTCCTTCGATCACAAGGCGCCAGCGGGCGTCGGACAGGAGGAGCATACACAGCGGCTGATTACGGCCATTAACAATGACGGTCGGATCTACCTGACGCTGACTCGCGTCGACGGCCGGCTGGTCATTCGCTTCCAGGCCGGACAGTTCGAGGCGACGGCCGAAGATGTCGACATGGCCTTCGACGTCATCGTCGAAATCGCCAGGTCATTATCCCCGAGCTAGAAAAGCTGTTTTTCCAGCGCGGAGGGGCGAGCCATGCTAGGCTTCCAAAATCGATTGATGACACTGGTGAATAATTCGTTCATATATGATGTTATCAATCTCGTCTTTGAAAATGCAGGGAAGGAAAATCCATGAAATTGTTGCGTGTTGGCGAAGTCGGCAAGGAAAAACCGGCGCTTCTGGATAGCGACGGCAAGATCCGCGATCTCTCCGCCCATGTCGGCGATATCGGCGGCGAGGCCATTTCGCCTGCCGGCCTGGCGAAGATCGCAGCCCTCGATCCGAAGAGCCTGCCCGAACTGGCGGAAGGTCGCCTCGGCGCTTGCGTTGCCGGCACCGGCAAGTTCATCTGCATTGGCCTGAATTTCTCCGACCATGCTGCCGAAACCGGCGCCACCGTACCGCCGGAGCCGATCATCTTCATGAAGGCAAGCTCGGCCATCGTCGGCCCGAACGACAATGTGCGGATCCCGCGCGGTTCGGAAAAGACCGACTGGGAAGTCGAGCTCGGCGTCGTCATCGGCAAGACTGCGAAATATGTCAGCGAAGCCGATGCGCTTGATTATGTCGCCGGTTACTGCGTCTCGCACGACGTATCCGAACGCGCTTTCCAGACCGAGCGCTCGGGACAGTGGACCAAGGGCAAGTCCTGCGACACCTTCGGCCCGATCGGCCCCTGGCTCGTCACCAAGGATGAGATCGCCGATCCGCAGAATCTCGGCATGTGGCTCAAGGTCAACGGCAAGATGATGCAGAACGGCTCGACCAAGACCATGGTCTACGGCGTTGCCTACCTCGTCTCCTATCTCAGCCAGTTCATGTCGCTACATCCGGGCGACGTCATCTCCACCGGCACGCCTCCCGGCGTCGGCATGGGCATGAAGCCGCCGCAATATCTGAAGCCGGGCGATGTCGTCGAGCTCGGCATGGAAGGCCTCGGCTCCCAGCGCCAGACCTTCCTGGCCGACGCATAACGTGTACGGCTCGGGAACTTTAACTTTTTGAGATCATTGTTGATGCCGGAGAAGCGATTCTCCGGCGTTTTTTATAAGAAGAACCGGCAGTCGTTATGTTGCCCTGCAGCAAAAGCTGCTAGGCTGAATGGTAAGAGCTTAAAGGATGAGGATCGAGGCCGAGAGCCGTAATCATCCTGCTGCACAGCGCGACCGGAGGAGCGCCGCAGTGAAAGCAGCGACACGCAAGAGGCGTATCGTTTTGAAGATCTATGTGATTTGCGAGATCGCATACTCGCATCACGAAAGGCAAAGCCCCTAATGTTTTATCAGTTTTATGAACTCAATCATGCCGCTCTCGCCCCTTTTCGCGCCGCGGCAGACATGATGCGCCTGGCCTATGCCAATCCCCTTAATCCCCTCTCGCACACCGTGTTCGGCCGTACTTTGACGGCAAGTCTCGAGGTTTTCGAGCGCACGACCAGACGCTACGGCAAGCCGGAATTCGGGCTGCATGAGACGGTGATCGAAGACAGGCCGGTCTCGGTGCATGAGAAGATCGTCTGGAAGAAGCCTTTCTGCAATCTCATCCATTTCGAGCGCAGCCTGCCCGCGGGCCATGGCGCCGATCCTCGCATCCTGATCGTCGCGCCGATGTCCGGTCACTATGCCACGCTCCTGCGCGGCACGGTGGAAGCCCTGCTGCCAGGCGCCGACATCTACATCACCGACTGGATCGATGCCCGCATGGTGCCGATGACCAATGGCACCTTCGATCTGGAGGATTATATCGATTACGTCATCGAAATGCTGCATCACCTTGGGCCGGATACACATGTCGTTGCCGTCTGTCAGCCCTCGGTGCCGGTCCTGGCGGCGGCGGCCGTGATGGAGGCAGCCGGCGACCGTCTCGCGCCCTCGTCGATGACGCTGATGGGTGGCCCGATCGATACCCGCATCAATCCGACTGCCGTCAACCAGCTCGCCAAGGAAAAGCCGCTGGAATGGTTTGCCGGCAATGTCGTCATGAACGTGCCCTGGCCGCAGCCGGGCTTCATGCGGCCCGTCTATCCCGGCTTCCTGCAGCTTTCCGGCTTCATGTCGATGAACCTCGACCGCCATATGATCGCGCACAAGGACTTCTTCGTGCATCTCGTCAAGAATGACGGCGAGCCGGCCGAGAAGCACCGCGATTTCTATGACGAATATCTGGCGGTGATGGATCTGACGGCGGAATTCTATCTGCAGACCGTCGATCAGGTATTCATCAAGCACGCGCTTCCCAAGGGCGAACTCATGCATCGCGGCGAGCGCGTCGACCCTTCCGCCATCCGCAACATCGCGCTTTTGACCGTCGAGGGCGAGAACGACGATATCTCCGGCGTCGGCCAGACCCATGCGGCGCAGACCATCTGCACCAGCATTCCCGACCACATGCGCATGCACTATCTGCAGCCGGATGTCGGCCATTACGGCGTCTTCAACGGCTCGCGCTTCCGCCGCGAAATCGCGCCGCGCATTCTGGCTTTCACCCGCGAGCATACGCGCACCGGCCGGCCGGTCGTCAAGCGGGTCATCAAGGGTGGCAAGTCAGCCTGACGCCGCTCAAAAGTCAAAAACGAGGGCATGATGGCGTTCGAAGGGCCCATCATGCCCGACCAAACGTGAATTCTCGTCAGCGCAAAATATTAGCTTTTGTTGAATTATACGGGCAGATTCAAGCACTTGTTAGATTCCGCCTGGTGATCCCATTGAAGCCTCACGAGGAGGTTACCATCTCGATTCCAACGGTACCGCAGAGATGATCGGGCCGTTTGCCGCGCCGCGCGTCCTTGGAACGCGCTGAGATGCAGGTAGAGCTTTAAAAACCGCGCAGAAGCCTTTCCATCGACCGGTATGGGTCGAGGGGCGATGCGCCGTGCGAGGATACCTGACAATGAACCAATCTGCATTACTTCGCCCGGATTGGACTCCGGCTACTATTGTCCTGATGGTACTTGGCTTCATGGTCTTTTGGCCGCTGGGCTTCGCCATGCTCGCTTATATTCTCTTCGGGGAACGTCTGCGGGATTTCAAGCGGGATGTGAATGAAAGAACCGACGGCATGTTTGCCGGCTGCGGCCGTCATCGCGGCCGTCACCGTCATTCCTTCTCCACCGGCAACGTCGCCTTCGACGATTGGCGCAAGGCTGAACTTGAGCGTCTCGAAGAGGAGCGCCGCAAGCTGGACGAGATGCGCGCCGAGTTCGATACCTATGTTCGCGAACTGCGCCGTGCCAAGGACCAGGACGAGTTCGACCGCTTCATGCGCGAGCGCAACAGCGTCAAGCGCAATGACAATGGCGGCCCGGCGACGGAATTCCAGACACCGTGACCTTGAGCCTGCCACATAATCGAAACCGGCATCATCAGATGCCGGTTTTTCTTTGCCCGATATCAGCTCGAATCGTATAAAACTGCCTCCATGTTTCCGCTTCTATCCAGATCACGAAGATCTCCCGCCAAGTCGTCCGCGCCGGAAACGCGCACCCTCGATGTCGCCGGCCGGCTGATGCCGCTGACGATCCGCCAGCATGAGCGGGCAACGCGCATCACGCTCAGGATCGAGCCCGGCGGGCGGTCGCTGAAGATGACCATTCCGCGCGGCCTTGCCGCACGCGAGGTCAATGCTTTTCTCGACCGGCATCAGGGCTGGCTGCTGACCAAGCTCGCGAAATTCGCGGCCGACGGCAGCCTGCGCAGCGGCAGCGAAATCCTTCTCCGCGGCGTGCGCCACAGGATCGAGCATACGGGCAGCCTGCGCGGCCTTACCGAAGCCGTCATCGTCGATGGCCTGCCGGTGTTGAGCGTCAGTGGCCTGCCGGAACATGCCGGCCGCCGCATCGCGACCTTCCTCAAGAAGGAGGCGCGTGCCGATCTGGAAAGATATGTGGCGGTGCATGCGAAGGCCATCCGCGCCACCGTCACGTCAATCGCCATGAAGGATACCCGCAGCCGCTGGGGCTCCTGCTCCTCCCAGGGAAACCTGAGTTTCTCCTGGCGCATCGTCATGGCGCCGCCGCTTGTTATTGATTACCTCGCCGCCCACGAGGTCGCGCATTTGCGCGAAATGAACCACGGTCCGCGCTTCTGGGCGCTCTGCGGCAAGCTCTGCCCCAACATGGACGAAGCCAAGGCATGGCTGAAGCGCCATGGCAGCCAGCTGCATGCGATAGACTTCGATTGAACTTGCTCGAAGGCGCCCAAACCTGGCTTTGAGTAGGGGTTGTACCTGTGGTTTCATCATTCCGGTTGTTGCGGCAGCTTTGAGCCAACAGCGGCATGTTACACGAGTAAAGACCTTTGCTCCTGGCGCTCGGAACGGTTCATTCAGGCCCGACAATACGCATCGGACGCGTTCCGATGGGAGCCCCCGTTGCACGGTCAATCGTAACGGCATCGATCTCTGTTCCAGTTTCAGCGTCGAAGAACCGGGTCACGCCGTCGCTTGGGCGATGCTTGCGCCCCCATGCGCCGATTGCAAACAGGACCGGCAGGAAGTCCTGACCAGCCGCCGTCAGCACATATTCATCACGCGGAGGCCGCTCGGAGTAACGGCGTTTTTCAAGCAGGCCATCTTCTGTGAGCGCAGATAGTCGAGCGGTCAGCATCGTCGGTGCGATGCCAAGGCTCTTGCGAAACTCGTCAAAGCGGGTGAGCCCTGCATGGGCGTCCCGCATGATCAGCATGCTCCATGCATCGCCCACCAATGCGAGGCTGCGGGCGATCAGACACGGCTGGTTCGAAAGATTCTTCATGTCGATATCTTTTTGATAGTGACTTACTACGGATTTGATAGTAACAGAATGTTCATCGATGTTCCACGTGAAAATGAAAGCGAAGACCGATGAGCAAGACAGAACGCGGTGTCGCCCTGGTCACGGGCGCCTCTTCCGGTATAGGGCGAGTGACCGCACAGGCGCTGCGGCGCGAGGGATATAGGGTATTTGGAACCAGTCGAAAACCGACGGCCGACGCTCCCGACGGCGTTTCAATGCTGGTCTGCGACGTCACCGACGATAAATCCGTGCAGGCGACGGTCGATGACATAATGGTCCAGGCTGGGCGGATCGATCTGCTCGTCAACAATGCGGGAATTGGATTGCTTGGCGGCGCCGAGGAGTCCTCCGCGGCACAGGCGAAGGCACTTTTCGATGTCAACGTCTTCGGCGTTCTGCGCATGACGAACGCAGTCCTGCCCGCAATGAGACGGCAAAGAAAGGGCAGAATCATCAATATCAGCTCCATCCTCGGGCTGATTCCCGCGCCCTACAACGCACTCTATGCATCGACCAAGCATGCTATAGAGGGATATTCCGAATCTCTCGACCACGAAGTCCGCACGCAAGGCATACGCGTGGTCCTCGTCGAACCCGGTGTTACCCGCACCGCCTTCGAAGAGAACATCACGCGGCCAGATCTCCCGCTTCGAGAGTATGACGACGTTCGCGCCGATGCGGAAAAGCTGATGCGTGAGATTGTCGAGAAAGGCGATGCGCCGGAGGTGGTCGCCGACATGGTGGTCAAGGCCGCCAACGCCGCATCGCCCAAGAGACGCTACACCGCGGGTAGGATGGCAAAGCAGGTTCGCTTCATACGCCGTTTTCTGCCGGAAGCGCTCGTCGATAAAAACTTGCGCAAATTCAACGGGCTTCCGGCCTGATAGCCTCCATTGCCGGGTATGGCATCTTCGATTCCCGGCTGCTCATTACCCTGAAAACGAAAGTCAGTCCCATGAAAGCATTTCTGATCGATCGCTATGCGAAGGGTGGCGCTCTTCGGTCTGGTGAAAGCCCGGTGCCAGAGTTGCGAGAGAATGATGTGATGGTGGAGGTTCATGCCGCCAGCGTGAACCTTCTTGATGCCAAGATCAGGGATGGTGAGTTCAAGCTCATCCTGCCTTACCGGCTTCCGCTCATCCTCGGCAACGACGTCGCGGGCGTCGTCGTCCGGGTCGGCTCCAGGGTCCGTGGCTTCAAGCCGGGCGACGAAGTTTATGCGCGTCCGGCCCAGGATCGCATCGGCACGTTCGCGGAGTTCATCGCGATGAACGAGGCCGACGTGGCGCTCAAGCCGCAGAACCTGACGATGGAAGAGGCGGCGTCGGTGCCTCTCGTTGCATTGACCGCCTGGCAGGCGCTCGTCGAGCGGGCAAATCTGAAGAAGGGGCAAAAGATACTCATCCACGCGGGCTCGGGCGGCGTGGGGACGGTTGCCATTCAGCTCGCCAAATACCTCGGAGCGCATGTTGCGACGACGACGAGCACAGCCAATGTCGATCTCGTCAAAAGCCTCGGAGCCGACGTCGTCGTCGACTACAAGAAAGATGATTTCGAGAAAGTACTGCAGGGTTACGACGTCGTCCTGAACAGCCTTGGCAAGGATACGCTGGAGAAATCGCTTCGTGTCCTGAAGCCGGGTGGGAAGCTCATCTCGATTTCCGGTCCGCCGGATGCGGCGTTTGCCAGGCAGAATGGTTCCGGATGGTTGTTTCAGCAGCTCATGGGGCTGTTGAGCTCCGGCATTCGGAGAAAATCAAAACGCCACGCCGTCAGCTATTCGTTCCTCTTCATGACCGCGAACGGTGGACAGCTCGGCAAGATCACCTCTTTGATAGAGGCAGGGGCCATAAGAGCGGTCGTCGATCGGGTCTTCCCGTTCCAGGGCACGAATGAGGCGCTGGCCTATGTCGAGACCGGTCGTGCCAAAGGCAAGGTTGTGATCGCCGTGAAGTAAAGCGCGAACTGTTGTTTCAAGAGGCCATTGCGACGGTCACGGGCCGAAAAACCGCCCTTGACCGTCGCCTTTAGGCTCGACTCTTTCGAAATTTCGTGTCACTCCGCTGCCATGAACCCCGATATCAAAATTTGTGGTCTGAAGACGCCGGAAGCGGTGGATCGTGCTATCGAGCGCGGGGCTACCCATATCGGTTTCATCTTCTTTGAAAAAAGCCCGCGCTATATCGAGCCCGATCTCGCCGGCCAGCTGGCGGAGCGCGCGCGCGGCAAGGCGAAGATCGTCGCCGTCACGGTCGATCCCACCAATGACGATCTCGATGAGATCATGGCGCTGGTGAAGCCGGATATGCTGCAGCTTCATGGCAATGAAAGCCCCGAGCGCGTGCTGACCATCAAGGCGGTCCATAACGTTCCGGTCATGAAGGCCATGTCGGTGCGCGAGGCCGATGACCTGAAGCGGGTGGAATCCTATATCGGCATCGCCGACCGCTTCCTGTTCGACGCCAAGCCGCCCGCCGGCTCTGTGCTGCCGGGCGGAAACGGCGTATCCTTCGATTGGAGCCTTATGAGCTGGCTCGACGATCGTGTGGATTACATGCTGTCCGGCGGCGTCAACAAGGACAATGTCGCCGAGGCGCTGGCCTCCACCAAGGCCACCGGCATCGATCTTTCCTCCGCCCTGGAGAGTGCGCCGGGCGTGAAGGATCTCGGTAAGATCGACCAGTTTTTCGACGCTTTTGCAGAAGCATGTCTGCCGGAACCGGCAGCAGGGAGTAGAGAGTGAACCAGACGCCCAAACCCAATTCCTTCCGCTCCGGCCCCGATGAGGACGGTCGTTTCGGCATTTACGGCGGTCGTTTCGTAGCCGAAACGCTCATGCCGCTGATCCTGGACCTGCAGGAGGAATGGAACAAGGCGAAGGACGACCCGGCCTTCCAGGCGGAATTGAAGTCTCTCGGCACGCACTATATCGGCCGGCCGAGCCCGCTCTATTTTGCCGAGCGCCTGACGGCCGAGCTCGGCGGCGCGAAGATCTACTTCAAGCGCGAAGAGCTGAACCACACCGGCTCGCACAAGATCAACAATTGCATCGGCCAGATCCTGCTCGCCAAGCGCATGGGCAAGACCCGCATCATCGCCGAGACCGGCGCCGGCCAGCATGGCGTGGCGTCGGCGACCGTTGCCGCCCGCTTCGGCCTGCCCTGCGTCGTCTACATGGGTGCCACCGATGTCGAGCGCCAGGCGCCGAACGTCTTCCGCATGAAGCTGCTGGGCGCCGAGGTCATTCCGGTCACGGCCGGCAGCGGCACGCTGAAGGACGCCATGAACGAGGCACTGCGCGACTGGGTCACCAATGTCGACGATACCTATTACCTGATCGGCACGGCCGCCGGCCCGCATCCCTATCCGGAGATGGTTAGGGATTTCCAGGCCGTCATCGGCACGGAAGCCAAGCAGCAGATGCTGGAAGCCGAAGGCCGCCTGCCGGATCTCGTTATCGCGGCTGTCGGCGGCGGTTCGAACGCCATCGGCATCTTCCATCCCTTCCTCGATGACGAGAGCGTCAAGATCGTCGGCGTCGAAGCCGGCGGCAAGGGCTTGCAGGGCGACGAGCATTGCGCCTCCATCACGGCCGGTTCGCCCGGCGTGCTGCATGGCAACCGCACCTATCTGCTGCAGGACGACGACGGCCAGATCAAAGAGGGGCATTCGATCTCGGCCGGCCTCGATTATCCCGGCATCGGCCCGGAGCATTCCTGGCTGAACGATATCGGCCGCGCCGAATATGTGCCGATCATGGACCATGAGGCGCTGGAAGCGTTCCAGACGCTGACGCGCCTCGAAGGCATCATCCCGGCGCTGGAGCCGAGCCACGCGCTCGCCGAGGTGATCAAGCGCGCCCCGAAGATGGGCAAGGACGAGATCATCCTGATGAACCTCTCCGGCCGCGGCGACAAGGACATCTTCACCGTCGGCAAGATTCTGGGAATGTGAGTTAGACGCCATGACCGCACGTATGGACAAACGCTTCGCCGCTTTGAAGGCTGAAGGCCGCCCGGCACTCGTCACCTATTTCATGGGCGGCGATCCCGATTACGAGACCTCGCTCGGCATCATGAAGGCGCTGCCGGACGCCGGCGCCGACGTCATCGAACTCGGCATGCCCTTTTCCGATCCGATGGCCGACGGCCCTGCGATCCAGCTCGCCGGCCAGCGCGCCTTGAAGGCCGGCCAGACGTTGAAGAAGACGCTGCAGCTCGCCGCCGATTTCCGCAAGACGGACGCCGATACGCCGATCGTGATGATGGGCTACTACAATCCGATCTATATCTACGGCGTCGAAAAGTTTCTCGATGACGCTATCACCGCCGGCATCGACGGCCTGATCGTCGTCGACCTGCCGCCCGAAATGGATGACGAGCTCTGCATTCCGGCGATCCGCAAGGGCATCAACTTCATCCGTCTCGCGACGCCGACCACCGATGACAAGCGCCTGCCGACCGTGCTCAACAACACATCCGGCTTCGTCTATTACGTCTCGATGAACGGCATCACCGGTTCGGCGCTGCCGGATCCGTCGCTGGTCTCCGGCGCCGTCAAGCGCATCAAGCAGCACACCGACCTGCCTGTTTGCGTCGGCTTCGGCGTCAAGACGGCCGAGCACGCCAAGCTGATCGGCGCTGCCGCCGATGGCGTCGTCGTCGGCACCGCGATCGTCAACCAGATCGCCACCAGCCTCACCAAGGACGGCAAGGCGACGGCCGATACCATCCAGGCCGTGGCGACCCTGGTGCGCGGCCTGTCGACGGGCACCCGTTCCGCCCGCCTTGTTGCCGCCGAATAGTTTCCCCATATAGGCCTTTCAGCAATCCCCTACGGATTGAGGAAAGGCCTATGGGCATTTGGTGACGACTGGGCTATCGATTAATTCGGTCGATTAGGAGTTTCGAATTGAACTGGATCACGAACTACGTCCGCCCGCGGATCAATTCCATGCTGGGCCGCCGCGAGGTTCCGGAGAATCTCTGGATCAAGTGCCCGGAAACCGGCGAAATGGTCTTCCACAAGGATCTGGAAGGCAACAAGTGGGTCATCCCCGCTTCCGGCTTCCACATGAAGATGCCGGCCAAGGCCCGCCTTGCCGATCTTTTCGACAATGGCGAATACGAAGCCCTGCCGCAGCCGAAGGTCGCGCAGGACCCGCTGAAGTTCCGTGATTCGAAGAAATATGCCGATCGCCTCAAGGACAGCCGCCTGAAGACCGAGCAGGAGGATACGATCCTTTCCGGCCTCGGCAAGGTTCGCGGCCTGAAGCTCGTTGCCATCGTGCATGAATTCAATTTCATCGGCGGTTCGCTCGGTATGGCGGCCGGCGAAGCGATCGTGAAGGCTTTCGAGCGCGCCATTGCCGAAAAATGTCCTGTCGTGATGTTCCCGGCCTCGGGCGGCGCACGCATGCAGGAGGGCATCCTGTCGCTGATGCAGCTGCCGCGCACGACGGTTGCCGTCGACATGCTGAAGGAATCGGGCCAGCCCTATACCGTGGTTCTGACCAATCCGACGACCGGCGGTGTTACGGCCTCCTACGCCATGCTCGGCGATATCCAGCTTGCCGAACCTGGCGCCGAAATCGGCTTTGCCGGCAAGCGCGTGATCGAGCAGACGCTGCGTGAAAAGCTTCCGGAAGGCTTCCAGACGTCGGAATACCTGCTGGAGCATGGTATGGTCGACATGGTCGTCAAGCGTCACGATATTCCGGATACCTTGGCAACCCTTTTGAAGATCCTGACCAAGGTGCCTGCCAACGACGTGTCCGCCAAAAGCAAGAACGGTGCTGCGCTGGCGGTGGCTGCGAGCGCCTGACATTATCGATTGCCGACTGGCGGAGGTGCGGGATGACGGCTATGGATCAATCCGCAATGAGCGAGGCAGCACGGGAAATCGAGAAGCTCATGGGATTGCATCCCAAGGGCTTCGATCTGTCTTTGGAGAGAATAACCCGGCTGCTCGACGTCCTCGGCAACCCGCACAGGAATTTGCCGCCGGTGATCCATGTTGCCGGCACCAACGGCAAGGGCTCGGTGACGGCCTTCTGCCGCGCCCTGCTCGAAGCTGGCGGCTATAGCGTGCATGTCCACACCTCGCCGCATCTCGTCAACTGGCACGAGCGTTATCGCATCGGCGTCAAGGGCGGTCGCGGCAAGCTTGTCGACGATGCCGTCTTCGCCAATGTGCTAAGGCGCATCGCCAAGGCCAATGACGGGCAGAAGATCACCGTCTTCGAAATTCTGACGGCCGCGACCTTCCTCCTCTTTGCCGAGCATCCGGCCGATGCCGTCGTCATCGAGGTCGGCCTTGGCGGCCGCTTCGACGCCACCAATGTCATTTCCGATCCTGCCGTCTCGGTCATCATGCCGATTTCCCTTGATCACCAGCCCTATCTCGGCGATCGGATCGAGCTGATCGCGGCCGAGAAGGCGGGCATCCTCAAGGCCGGCCACCCGGTCGTCATCGGCCATCAGGAATATGATGCCGCGCTCGATGTGCTGATATCGACGGCCGAGCGGCTTCGTTGCCCGACCGCCGTTTTCGGCCAGGATTTTTCCGCCCACGAGGAATATGGCAAGCTGGTTTATCAGGACGAGTTCGGCCTGGCCGATCTGCCGCTGCCGCGCCTGCCGGGCCGCCACCAATATGGCAATGCCGCCGCCGCCATACGGGCGGTCAAGGCCGCCGGTTTCGTCGTCACCGAAGCGATGATGGAAAAGGCGATGACATCGGTCGAATGGCCCGGCCGCCTGCAGCGACTGACGGAAGGCGAGCTAATGCCGCATGCTCCCGAGCGCGCGGAAATCTGGGTCGATGGCGGCCACAATCCCGGCGCCGGCGAAGTCATCGCGGAGGCCATGGCGAATTTCGAGGAGCGCCGGCCACGCTCGCTGTTCCTGATCATCGGCATGATCAACACCAAGGATCCGGTGGGATACTTCAAGGCCTTTGCCGGCCTTGCGGAGAAGGTTTATTGTGTGCCGATCCGCGGCAGCGATGCAATGATCGACCCGGTCATCCTGGCCAATGCCGCCTATGATGCCGGCCTCATAGCCGAGCCCATGTCGAGCGTGGTCGAGGCGCTGGATGCTATCAAGGCGGTCGCAGTGCCGGACTCGCCCGCTCCGCGCATTCTGATCGGCGGTTCCCTCTATCTAGTCGGCGATGTCCTCGCCGACAACGGCACGCCGCCGAAGTGATTCCTGTAAGCGGCGATTCACCGCCCGCCCTCGTGGTTCGAGGCTTCGGCCCCTTCAACAGGCTCAGGAGCCTGCGCACCTCACCATGAGGGCTGCTCCCTTACTTGGCTCGCAACTCGCTCCGCCCTCATCCTGAGCTTGTCGAAGGATCAGGGCGGCCCATGGGGCAAGCGCAAACACAACACGGTTGCTGAGGTGCGAAGCCTCGAAGGGCGAGGATGGCCCGTGCTCTCCGACCAACAAAAAAGCCCGGCTTAGCCGGGCTTTTTTGTTTCATGCGATCGATACCGATCAGGATGCGCTGGAGATCCAGTTCTGCAGGGCCGTCTTGGGAGCGGCGCCGACCTTGATGTCGGCGACTTCGCCGGCCTTGAACATGGCGAGCGTCGGGATCGAGCGAACGCCGAACTGGGCGGCCAGTTCCGGATTTTCGTCGATGTTGAGCTTGGCAACCTTGACCTTGCCTTCGAACTGCACGGCGAGTTCTTCAAGAGCCGGAGCAATCATTTTGCACGGACCGCACCATTCGGCCCAGAAATCAACGACGACAGGCTCTGCAGACTGCAGCACTTCGGTGGCGAAGTTGGAGGTATCGACTTTAATGGTAGCCATAGGCTGCTCCTTACCAGAATTTACGGGTTGCTAGATATGTGATGGTGCGGTGCCCGGATGTCAATATTTGGTATTTCACTTTGTCTCGAGCTCAGCAAGCGCCAATGCGAGAGCCCTGTCGGACAGCGTGTAGATCGAGGCATTTTCGGTATAGACCAGCATGCAGTCGACGCGCTTTCCCGGATAGAGCGGAGACAGAATCTCGCGGTAGATCGCGAGCTGAGCTTTGTGTGCGAAGGGGATAGAGCTTTCCTCGCTGGGCGGCACGCGATTCGTCTTGTAGTCGAGAATGACGACACGGTCGTCCAGGTCAGCCAGCCGATCGATACGGCCGGAGACCGCATAGGACTGGCTGCCGAGCTTCAGCGTGCCCATGATCGAGACTTCCGCCTGCGCATGGGGGCTGAAAGTGCCCTGCAGGTCCGGATGCGACAGTAGCGCCATGACGGACTTTACCAGCGCATCCCGCTCCGCCTGAGGCCAGAAGCGCGCGGCTCGTTCGGCATAGCGCCGAGCCGCATCGGCGCGCTCCTCGGGCGCGATTTCGGGCAATGTCTGCAGCATGCGGTGAATGAAGCGGCCCTTTTGCAGGGCGCGGTCGGATTTGGTCTTTTCGCCGAAGAGCGCCGAGGTCACGAGCAGATCGTCGGCTTCCTCATCGATGACGGTGCCGACGCCGGAGGGGCTGAGCGGTCGCGGCAGGCTTCTTTGCGGCGGCAGCGGCCGGTTGAGGCCATCAGGCAGGCCCACGCGCTCCCCGCGCTTTTCATGCTCTCTGGCGGTTTCGAAATCAAGCTGGACCTGGGCAACACGCCAGCTCAAGCCTTCCCAGTCGCCATCGGGGCCGGAAAAGGTCTTTTGCGTGCAGTGCTGCTCATCTCCGCGCAAGGCGGTGGAAATCATGGCGTGCCACGTATCGGCATTTTCCCGAATGCCGCGATAGCCGCAGATAATCAGGCGGTCTGCGGCGCGCGTCATGCCGACATAGAGCAGGCGGCGATATTCCTCCTCCGCCAGCGCCTGCAGCCGTGCCGTATCGGCCTGGGTCATTAAATTGGCGAGCGCCGAGACCGGCACCCAGACCGGCAGCGGGATCTGGTCCCGGCCCGTCTCGATCAGCCGCATCTTTGGTAGATGCGTATGGGTGAAGGCCTTGCCGCCGCCATCGACGAGGAAAACGATCGGCGCTTCCAGCCCCTTCGAGGCATGCACCGTCATGATCCGCACTTCGTTGCGGCCCTTATCCTGCTCGCGCTTGACCGTCGGCGCCTCCAGTTCCAGCGTCGAGATGAAGGATTGCAGGCCGGGTAGGCCGCTCGTCTCATGATCGAGCGTGAAGGTCAGGAATTCATCGAGGATATCGCTGACCTCCGTGCCGAGCCGTGCCAGAAATTGCCGCCTGCCGCCGAAGCTGCCGAGCACGCGCGCATAGAAATCATGCACGGCCAGGCTCTTCGACAGGGCCAGGAACGTTCGCAGCCGCTCGACCACCTGTATGAAGCGCTCATGGCCATCTCCGGCAAATCTCTGCAGGTGGCTCCAGACGCTCTGGCCGTCATCGCGATAGGCCGCGACCGCGAAGACATCTTCCTCATTGAGGTCGAACAATGGGCTTTTCAGCAGCGCGCAAAGCGAAAGATCGTCTTCCGGCAGCAGCAGGAAGCGGCCGAGCGCCAGAAGATCCTGAATGGCAATATGGCTGGTCAGGACAAGACGGTCGGCGCCGGCAACGGGAATATTGCCGCGCCGTTTCAGGGCGCGGGTCAGCGCGTTGACGAAACTGTCGCGCTTGCGCACCAGCACGAGAATGTCGCCGGCCTCGATGAAACGGGCCTTGCCCTTCTCGATGATCTTTTCCCGGCCGACGAGGTTGCCGATCGTCTGTGCCATCCGCCGCGCCAGGATGGCGGCGGGTGCGCTTTCAGGCGTCGAATCGAAAGGCGCGGTCCAGTCCTCCTCCTTGGCGGCCGGCTCCGGCGCGATCATCTCCCAGAGATCGACGGCGCCGGGGTGGCCGATGCGGCTGGAGCGATGCACCACCGGCTCGCTGACGGCGCTGAGCCCCCGGGCATTGTCCGGGCTGGTGAAGACATGATCGACGGCGCCGAGCACATCGGCCGTCGAGCGGAAGGACAGGGGCAGCCGGATCGACGAGAATTGCTGGCCGCTGGCCGCCACCCGCCGCCGGGTGCGGTCGCTCTCCTCGGAAAACCGTTCGGGACGGGCACCCTGGAACGAATAGATCGACTGCTTCTCGTCGCCGACGGCAAAGATGGTCCTGAGCGTCGGCCGGGCGCTGTCGCCGGAGAAGAAATCCTCCGCCAGCGACTGGATGACGCTCCACTGGATGGGGCTCGTATCCTGCGCCTCGTCGACCAGAATGTGATCGATGCCCTGATCCAGCTTGTAGTGGATCCATGGCCCGACATCCTTCTTGGTCAGAAGATCGGCCGTGCGGGTGATGAGATCTTCGAAATCGAGCTGGCTGCGCCGCTTCTTCAATTCCTCATAATCGCGGGTCAGGCGATCGGCGAGAATGAGGGCGGCGCGCGTGGCGCGATACATCCGCATCAGCTTCAGCCGGTCGCGGCAGGCAACGACATGGGCGCGCGCCGCAGCCACAGCATCGGCGAGCGCAGGTGCATCGGCCAGCATCGCCTTAACGAAGAACTGGGTATCGGATTTCGGTTCGCCCTTGGCGGTCAGGACGGCCTTTTCAAGGATTTCGGCACGGGCAAGCGGATTTGCCTCGCGCTTCGCAAGGCGCAGCGCATAAGCCACCTCCTGCGCCTTGGCGCCACCCTTCTCGTCGGCGAGCGTGAGATAAAGCTCCAGCGTGGCGCCGGCCAGGCCGGGTAGCGGCCAGTATTGCTCCGCAATGCTCGTTTCCGTCTCGTCGACGGAAAGGCCAAGCCGGGCAAGCAGCGCGGCTTCGATGCCACCTTTGCGATCGGCGCTTTCGGTGAAACGGCGGATCGCATTGCGATTGGCGACGATATCGCCGAGCAGCGTCTCAAGACCTGATTCGTCGCCGAGATCGAGTACATAATCGAAGGCCCGCGCCAGTTCGGCATCGCCATGTGGGCTGGTGGATGTCAGCAGCGCGCGGCGCGCATCGTCGAGCAAGACCTCGGCCGCCCGATCGTCGAGAACGGAGAAATGCCCGGCGACGTTGGCCTCGAGCGGGAACTGATGCAGCAATGCCTCGCAAAAGGCATGGATGGTCTGGATCTTCAGTCCGCCCGGCGTTTCCAGCGCCTTGGCGAAGAGCCGGCGTGCCTCGGCCAGCTTGAAGAGATCGGGCTGTCGGCCTTCGATATCGGCAATGCGTGTCTTCAGCTCTTCGTCCGGCATGGTCGCCCAGGCGGCCAGCCGGTCGAACACACGGTTCGACATTTCGGAGGCCGCGGCCTTGGTATAGGTCAGGCAGAGGATGGCCGAGGGGCGTGCGCCAGCCAGAAGCAGGCGAATGACACGCTGCGTCAGCACATGCGTCTTGCCGGAGCCGGCATTGGCCGAGACCCACGCCGAGCGCTCGGGATCGGAGGCGATGGATTGCTGGATCGTCGTCCAGCTGATCCACACACCGGGATCGTCGCTTTCGGGCAGGGTGGCGATATCGGCGGCGGGAAAATCACTCATCGCCGCCGCCTTCCTGCTCGCTTTCCGCCGTCGACCACTCCGAAACGCGGGCAAGATGGTCGTAGTCGCCGCCATACTCGAATTGCTGCGCAGGGATCAGCCGTGAAGAGAAGCCCTTCTCGCCCGATTGCAGCAGCGAAACGAACTTCACGAGCTGGTCCATCGACTCCTGCGCGAGATCCATAGCCGACTTCGTTTCCGTCCTGCCGCCTCGGCTGGAATGCTCGTTGTTGACCGGATCGACCTTGAAGCGATCGCCGGGCCGCAGCCGGACATAGAGCAGGTTCTCAGGGGTCAGCGCGGCGATATTGCGGAAGGCGCCCGCCTTCAGCGCATAGGCTTCCAAAGCCAGCTGCGGATCGAGCAGCGCGCGCGCCTGTGCCGGGGAGGGATTGTAGCCGGTCTTGTAGTCGATAAGGTCGGCGCCTCTGTCGCTCTTGATGTCGATGCGGTCGGCAACACCAGTCAGGCGAATGCCGATCGGTTCGATCTCGACGCCGGCCGGCACTTCCGTCGCCGTTTTGCGCACTTCGGGCCGCCGTTCCGCTTCCCAGGCAAGGAAAGCCCGCGCCACTTCGCGAAAACGCGGCCGCCAGACGCTGTCGATATGAACAGGCAATCGCTCGGCATCGAAGAGGTCGGCAATGATGCGATCCATCGCCAGCGTCGCATCCGATGTGCCGGCTACATGCCCCTCGCGGACGAAACGGTCGATGATCTTGTGGTAAAGCGTGCCGCGCTCGGCGGGGCCGGGATCGCGGTTGAACGGGTCGACCGGATCGAGCCGCAGCACGCGCCGGGCATAGATCGAGTAGGGGTCGCGGCGCAGCCGCCCCACTTCGCTGAAGGAATAGCTCTTCGGCTGCAGTTCCATAGGCGGCTTTGGTGCTGGGCGCAGCGCCGGGGCCTGGTTTTCGCCCTCGTCGATCATCGCGGCCCAATGGCGGTATTGGTCGCCGCGAGCCTTCATGGCGTCTTCCAGCTCCTTGCCGCCGAGTGCGATCAGTCGCTGCAGCCAACGTGACGCGACCGTCGGCGTCGACCCCTGACGCAGCGCGCGGGAATAAATCAGGTCGCGGGTGCCGTTCGCCATTTCGAAATCGTGTGCGAGTTGGCCGATGCGGCGCTCCGGCGGCTCCAGGCCGATCTCCGTCTTCATGCTGCGAGAGATGAAGGGGTTGTTCGCCGTCTGCCCCGGCCATGAGCCTTCGTTCAACCCGCCGAGGATCAGCGTGTCGACGCTCTGCAGACGCGCTTCCAGCGTACCGAAGATGAAGAGGCGGGGATGGCTGAGCGCCCTCGGCTTCACCGCCTGGCCCACGCAGAGTGCGACCATGATGTCGATCCACTGTACCCCGTCGGCTTCAAGCTGGCCATCGGTCTCGATAACATCTTTGAGCAGGCTGGCAAGCGTGTCCCCGGCTTCGCCGGACCAGAGGCCTGCCAGGCTGCTGCGTTCGTCGATAGCGGCGGCTTCCAGAGCACGGCCGGTGCGCTCGGCCCAATCCGAAAGGGTCAAGAGACCTTCCGAAGCGGGCAGCGAAAGTGCCAATACCAGCGGTTCGCAGGCGGCGGTCACTCGTTGCGCCAGCGCGCGCGCATGCGCGATGGCTTCGGGCGGCAGCGATTTACGCCATTGCGGCGCATGGCGATTATTGGCCTGTTCCGCCACCCGCTCGTCGAGCAGGGCTTCCAACCTGCCGATGTCGACATTGGCGACACCGCCCCTGAGCGCCAGGATCTCCAGCGCATCGACGCCGGGCTGATGTGTTTCCGCCGGCAGGCCGAACAAAGCGAGGGGATGCTTCAGCAGCGAAACGACGGCAACGGGATCACCGGGGTGAAGGGCTGCCTCCAAAAGCAATTGCAGCAGCGTGCCTTGCGGTGTCGCATTCAGCGGCGTGCCGGCCGAATCGTCGGCGGTGATGCCGAAGCGGGCAAGCTCGGCGGTCACCCGCCGGGCGAGATTGCGGTCGGGCGTGATCAATGCCGCCTGGCTTTCGCCGCCGTCGCGTCCCGGTTTGTCCAGCGCCAGCCGCAAGGCGATGGCGATTGCTGTCGCTTCCTCGCGCTCATTGGCGGCTTCGATCAGCGCCACGTCGGCGAAAGCGTCCGGGATTGCAACGGGAGAGAGCGTCTTGCGCCAGCTTCCCCAGCCGCTCGTCGCCTTGGCCGGCGCCAGCGCTCGGGACAGGATCTGCGCCCGCATCTGCATGGTGTCAGCCGCATCTGCGATGGCTTCGACATCGCGACGGCTGACGCGCAGCCGCTTCAAGAGCAGCGAAAGACCATATTGCGGATGGCTGCGCGTGGTCGGATCGGCTCTTTCGCCGATGGAGGTTTCCGGCGCCACGAGATGCCAATCCTCTTCCGGCATCGCAAGATCGAGACCGGGCAGCACGATCACGCCTTGCGGCAGGGCAGCGACCGCTGCAATCAGCTCCGCCGTTGCCGGCACCGAGCCGGTCGAGCCTGCAACGATGACCGGCCCGGGATGGCGCATGGTGGAGATCCGCTGCGCCTCGGCGCGCAGGATGGCGTTGCGGTTGCGGGCTGGCGAGGATTTGCCGAGTTCTTCGAGGCGCGCCGGCCAGAAGGCGCTGGCAATCGCCAGGAATTCGGCCGTCAGTTGCCACCACAGCGCATGATCCTCGGCGGTGAGAGTGGCAAGCTCGCTCCACTTGCGATCCTCGGTCTCCAGCGAATCGATGAGCTCGGCGAGATTGCGTGCCAGCCATATGGCGTCCGCCGGGCTTGCGGGCGCCACCAGCGGCGAGTCGGAGTGAATGTCCCGCACGATCTGCGGCAGCTTGTTGCGCCAGGCAAGGATCAGCCGCGCCAATTCCAGCAGCCGGGCGGTGTTGGCGAGCGGCTGTGCCAGATCGGCCGTCTCAGGCAGGGCTTCCTCGAAATAGCCGCTGTCGTCGTCGGTCTCGCCGAGCGGGCGAATGGTGGGCAGGATGGCGGAGCGGCCGCCGAGCAGGTCGACGAATTCCGAACGCAGCACGCGCGCCGCGCGCCGCGTCGGCAGGAAGATGCTGACCTTGGCAAGCGACAGCGGGTCGCCCGGATCATGGCGGAAATGTTCGGTCAGCCGCCCGTCGCAGAGCGCTGCCGCAAGGGTCTTCAGGAAGGGCAGGCCCGCCGGAATCGTCAGGATGCGCTGCCGGTGCCCTCCCGTCATAGGCTCACGCAAACGCCCGGAAGGTCCGGATCGCTTCCTCCGCCTCGCCGATCGCCTCCGGCGTGCCCACAGTCAGCCAGTGACCGTCCATCATGGTGCCATAGAGCCGGCCGCGCTCGATGGCCTTGTCGAAGTAGATATTGACGTTGAAGGCATCGCTCGGCGCGTCATCGAGGAAGGACGGTTTCATCGCGATTGCGCCGGCATAGACGACGCCATCGCGTCCGACATCGCGGTAGCGGGCAAGCCTTCCGTCTTGCGCCATGCTGAAGTCATTCTTGCCGTTATGGCCTATGGTTCTTTCCAGTTCGACGCAGAGCATCGCCATGTCCATGCGCTGCTCGTCGTAGAATCCGGCTAACTTTTCGAGATTGGTCTGATGGCCGGGCTTCTCGCCGACCCAGAACAGGTCGGCATTCATGACGAAAACAGGATCGCGGCTCAAAAGCTTCAGGCCTTTGACAAGGCCGCCGCCATTGTTCATCAGCGCGTCCCGCTCGTCGGAAATCAGGATTTCAAGGCCGCGATAGCTGCGCAGATGCGCTTCCATCTGGTCGGCATGGTGATGGACGTTGACGACGACCCGCTCGACGCCTGCCTGCACCAGCGCATCCAGCGTATAGTCGATCATCGGCTTGCCGGCGATCTTCACCAACGGCTTCGGGATGGTGTCGGTGATCGGCCGCATGCGGGTTCCGAGCCCCGCGGCCAATACCATGGCTTGCTTGATGGTCATCTCGTCTCGAACTTTCGATTCACTATCCGTTTTCCTTAGCACAAGGCCGGAAAGCCGTCGCCGGGTCTCTGGCTGTTATGCCTGGCCGATACCCGCCTTCTCGCACCATTCGCGCAAGGGTGCGAGCGCTTCATGCTCGAAGGCGATGGCGAGATAGGCGAGCGTGCGGGGCATGTGCTTCAGATATCCCGGCTTGCCGTCGCGTTGCAGCAGCCGCACCCAGAGGCCGGCGAGCTTGCAGTTGCGCTGTGCCGACATGATCGCCCAGCTCTTCAGGAACTTGGCCTCGTCGAAGCCGCCCTGGGTGTGCCGGAGGGCGAGATAATCGGCCATCAGCCGATCATGCAGATCGCGTTCGATCGTCACCCGGGCATCCTGCACGAGCGAGGCCAGATCGTAGGAGGTCGGCCCGATCATCGCGTCCTGGAAATCGATGAGGCCGATGCGCTGGATACCCTTTTCCCGCGCCCGCCAGATGATATTCGGCGAATGCATATCGCGCAGCAGCAGGTTCTTTTCCGCATCATCCAGCTGGTCGATCAGCCGGTCCCAGATCGCCAGATAGTCGGCGCGCTCCTCGTCGCTTGCCGGCGTGCCGCGCTTCCAGGGCAGATGCCAGTCGAGAAGCAGCCGCGCTTCCATCTTCATCGCGGTCCGGTCGAAATCCGGAATGTGATGGACGTGATCCGGCGTCAACGGAATGTCGTGGGGGATCGAAAGGCCATGCAGATGCGCCAGGCATGCGACGCTGGCGCGATAACGCTCGGCAATCGGCCTCCCTTCACCGTCAAGCACGCCATCGGTGCCGAGATCCTCGATCAGAAGGATGCCCTGGTCGTAATCGGCGGCGAAGATTTCCGGGGCGGCAAAGCCGTTCTCTCTGAGGACATTGGCGATCGCCACGAAGGGATAGGTATCCCAGGCGAGATGCGCGACCTTCGGATAGGGCTTGCCGTCGAGCACGGGCGGCCCTTCCGGCAGGCGCGGCCAATCCATGAGAATGATGCGGCTGCCGCCATCGCTGGGATAAATGGATTCATAGGCCCGCAGCGAGGCGTCGCCCGTCAGGAAGCGCCTGATGGCGCCGCGATAGGCATGCGAATCGAGAAAGGCGCGGACGGCTAACACGCGCTCGATGCGCGCCATCTGTTTGGCCGGTGCGGTGATCACGGCGCGCCGTCCTTCGCCCTCATGCGTGAGCTTGAAGTCGATACGCTCCTTCGGCAGCTCGCCTTCGGCCATTTCGGGCCACTCGACAAGGCAGATGCCGGTCTGCAAGGCTTCGTCGAAGCCGAGTTCCGTCAATTCGCTGGGATCGCCAAGGCGATAGAGATCGAAATGCGAGACCGGGATGCGCAGCTCGTAGGATTGCACGAGCGTGAAGGTCGGGCTCGGCACATCCAGCTCGGCATCGTCGGCCAAGGCGCGCAGCAGCGCGCGTGCGAGCGAGGATTTGCCCGCACCAAGATCGCCTGACAGTGCCAGACAATCGCCGGCCTTCAATGCCAGCGCCAGGTCCTCGCCGAGCTGAGCCGTGGCCGTGTCATCTGCGAGGAAAAGGGAAATGCTGCTGCCGGAGGCTGTCATTCTGCTGCGACGGAATGGGGCAATTCAGCCGAAGGAATCCGGCAGGTCACCATCGTCCCCTTGCCCGGCTGGCTTTCGATGGAAACCTCGCCTTCATGCAGGCTGACGAAGCTTTCGACGATGGAAAGACCAAGGCCCGCGCCGCTGCGCTTGCCGCCCTTGCCGCCGGAGGCGAAGCGGTTGAAGACCGTGTGGATCAGCTCTTCCGATATGCCTGGACCCTTGTCGGAGACCGAGAAGACGAAATCCGAGCCTTCGCGCCCGCATTTCAGCGAGATCGTCGATCCCTCGGGCGCGAAATTGGCGGCATTGGTCAGAAGCTTGAGCAGGATCTGCTTCAGCCGCTGCTGATCGGCAATGATGGAGCCGAGATGGGCCGGCACGGTGATCTCAAGCGTCACACCGCTTTCCTGCAGCCGGTCGGCGATCTGCATCGACACTTCGTCGAGCAGGTCGGAGAGCACGATCTCGGAATAGTTCAGCCGCATGATGCCGGCATCGACCGTCGCGAGATCGAGAATGTCGTTGACCAGCGTCAGAAGGACCGAGGAGGAGGTCGAGATATGGTCGATATATTCGGCCTGCCGCTCGTTCAGCGAGCCGATGCCCGGCGTCTTCAGGAGGTCGGTAAAGCCGATGATGTTGGTCAGCGGCGAACGCAGCTCGTAGGAGACATGCTGGACGAAATCGTTCTTCAGCTCGTCCGCCTTCAGCAGCGCCTCGTTCTTCTCGGTCAGCGCCCGTTCGGCGCGCACGCTGTCCGTCTTGTTGACGAAAGTCAGCATGGTCTGCGCATTCGGCAGCGGAATGACGGCGTAGTCGAGCACCAGATTGGAAAAGAGTTCCAGCGTGCCCTGCGAGGACGGGCGCTCGTCGTCGAAGCTGGTGATCTGCTCGGCAAAGCGCTTCCAGCCGTCGGGCCGGTCATAGGAGGGAGCGCAGGCTTCGGCCAGAGCCTGGATATGTGTGCCGGGCTTCGCCTGCGCCTCGGTGATGTTCCAGAGGATGCGGAAGGCCGGGTTCGAAAGCCGGATGCGGCCATCGGGGCCGAAAACGGCGACGCCTTCGGAAAGATGGTCGATGGTTTCACCCTGGACCTTGACCAGCGTGTTGTAGCGCGTTTCGAGATCGACCTGCTCGGTCAGGTTCTCGAATACCCAGGTGGCGCCACCCTGCGGATGCGCCGTGGCAAAAACCCTGAGGATTTGGCCATTGGGCAGATGCCAGAGATCGGCCTGCGTATCGAGCGCGCGATAGACCGAAAGGACGCCGTCCTTCCATGTCTTCCAGTTCAACTGCTCGGGCAGCTTCTTGGCGCCACGCAGCCGGTCCAGAAGCTCGCTATTGTCGGGCCGCTTCTCCAGAAACGCGATGTCGAGTTCCCAGAGCTGGACGAAGGCCTGATTGTAGAATTGCAGGCGTCGCTCGCCGTCGAAGATCGCAACCGGCGTTGCCAGATGATCGAGCGTTTCGGCGTGGCTCTTCAGCGTGCGCGCGAGTTCGGCGCGAACCGATTCCGCCTCGGACACGTCGATGGCAATGCCGGCGGTGCCGTTCGGGGCTCTTACATCGACGACATCGAAGAAAGTGCGGTTGCCGTGCACGACGGTTGAGATCTTGTCGTGGAAGGGCGATTCCGGGGTGGCCGCCGCGCGAATGCGCTCACGGGCCACGGTCGTCAGGAATTCGCGTCCCTCGCGGAGGGCTTCTTCCGTGGAAACCGCTTCCACCGCTTCGCTATAGGCCTGGTTGACCCAGGTCAGCGTGCCTTCCGTATCGCGTTGCCATACGGGCAGGTCGATGGCATCGAGCAGGTTCTGGAAGGTGGAGATCGAGGTCATCAGACGGTCACGCTCGATCTTCAGCTCTGCCAGCTCGGCGCGCAGATTGTTGAGCGCGATGAAGCGGACGAAGGCGCGCCCGCCGGAAATGCGGCCCTGCGCCTCCAGGATTTCGTCGCGGTTGGTTTCGACCACCATGTCGAAGCTCTGGCCGCTGCCGCGCAGCTTATCGATCGCCTTGTCGAGTTCGCCGGCCGACCATGATTTCAGCCAGCGTCCGAAGGCGAGGAATTCGTTGTCCTGCGGCGCGCCGGTCTCGACCGGAAGCTGGCCAAGCAGCTCTGGCCGCGCATTCTGACCGTCCCAGATGACGATGCGGCGGTTCTTGTCGGCAATCAGCGCCTGATATTGCGAAATGCGCTGGTTGGCATCGGAAAGAGCCGTGCGGATCTCGCGGCTTTCGCTTTCCATGTTGCCGCGCTGCCGCACCATCCACATGGTCGAGAAGAGCGCGGCGGAAATGACGCCGATGATGACGGAGAAAACAGCCATTTCCGAGGAAGTAAAGAGGCGCATGCTCGCTTGGGCGGCATCATTGCTCTGCGCGAGAACGGGTCCCGCCAGACCGGTCACAAGGCCGCCGAAAACGCTGAGCCGCAGCAGGCGGCTCAGGCCAGCCAGCCGGCCCTCGCCGCGCTTTGCCCGCGCTGGCAACCAATATGCACCGCCCTGCCGCAACCGCGCCGCCACTCGGTGTGGCGCTGGTTGATGCAGGTTGTCTTCCCCTTCAAACATAAAAGGTCTGTCTCCGTCTTTCAGAGCATGATGCCGAAAAGTGTAAGCGGTTTTCGGATGACATCATGCTCTACTTGTTTGATTGTAGAGCGGATTCAGATTTTAGGTCGAACAGACCTAACATCATCCAGCTCTACTGTGCCGCATCCTGACAAGACATCCCATTTTCATGGCTCCGGGCACGCCCGGTTCGTCACGAATCAAGTGTAAAAACAATACTGCCTAAGGGAATCGGCGGGAAGGGAGCTGGCTAAAAAATAAGCCCCGGCATTTTGTCAATGCCAGGGCCACAAGATGTTGTGGATACTGATTTTGTAATCAGTATCTGTAGTGGTCGGACTTGAACGGGCCCTTCGGCGTCACGCCGATATACGATGCCTGCTCGTCGGAAAGCTCCGTCAGTTTGACGCCGAGCTTGGCGAGATGCAGGCGGGCGACCTTTTCATCGAGGTGCTTCGGCAGCACGTAGACCTGGTTCTGGTAGTGGCCGGGCTTAGTGAAGAGCTCGATCTGCGCCAGCGTCTGGTTGGTGAAGGAAGCCGACATGACGAAGGACGGGTGGCCGGTGGCGTTGCCGAGGTTCAAGAGGCGGCCTTCCGACAGCAGGATGATGCGGTTGCCCTTGGCGAACTCGACCATGTCGACCTGCGGCTTGATGTTCGTCCACTTCAGGTTACGCAGAGCGGCAACCTGGATCTCATTGTCGAAGTGGCCGATGTTGCCGACAATCGCCATGTCCTTCATCGCACGCATGTGGTCGATGCGGATGACGTCCTTGTTGCCGGTCGTGGAGATGAAGATGTCGGCGCTGGAGACGACGTCTTCGAGCTGGACGACTTCGTAGCCGTCCATGGCAGCCTGGAGCGCGCAGATCGGATCGACTTCCGTGACCTTGACGCGGGCGCCGGCGCCGGAAAGCGAAGCGGCCGAACCCTTGCCGACGTCGCCATAGCCGCAGACGACGGCGACCTTGCCGGCCATCATGACGTCGGTGGCGCGGCGGATGCCGTCAACCAGCGATTCCTTGCAGCCATACTTGTTGTCGAACTTCGACTTGGTGACGCTGTCGTTGACGTTGATGGCCGGGAAGGGCAGCAGCCCCTTCTGGCTGAGCTGGTAGAGGCGGTTGACGCCGGTGGTGGTTTCTTCCGTCACGCCCTTGATGGCGTCGCGCTGCTTGGTGAACCAACCCGGCGAAGCCTGCAGGCGCTTGTTGATCTGGGCGAAGAGGATTTCCTCTTCTTCCGAATGCGGATGGGAGAGCACGTCCTCGCCGGCCTCGGCGCGGGCGCCGAGCAGGATGTACATCGTGGCGTCGCCGCCGTCATCGAGGATCATATTGGACAGGCGACCATCGGCCCACTGGAAGATCTTGTCCGTGTAGATCCAGTAGTCCTCAAGGCTTTCGCCCTTGATGGCGTAAACCGGAACGCCGGAAGCAGCGATCGCGGCAGCGGCATGATCCTGGGTCGAGAAGATGTTGCAGGATGCCCAGCGGACTTCGGCACCGAGTGCCACCAGCGTCTCGATGAGAACGGCTGTTTGAATCGTCATGTGCAGCGAGCCGGTGATGCGCGCGCCCTTCAGCGGCTGCGCTTCGCCGAATTCGGCGCGGCAGGCCATCAGGCCCGGCATCTCGGTTTCGGCGATCGTGATTTCCTTGCGGCCGAAGTCGGCAAGGCCGATATCCGCGACGACGTAGTCCTTCTCAGTGCTCATGAAAGTCTCCAGCCTGAACGATGCAGCCGCGCCTGGGCAAACGCCTCGGCCGAATGCAACAAAATTGCACGCTGACAGCGTGTGGGATGATGCCGTGTAGCAGGCTTCAGGCTGGAAATCAATGACGACATAAAGAAGTCTTTATGTCTTTATATCCCGGCAGTGGCCGGAGGAAAACTTACATTTCCTCGCCGAACTTGTCGGCCACCAGCTGGTCGAGCGCATCGATGGCTTCGGCGGCCTGATTGCCGCTTGCCGTCACCAGCACGCTGCAGCCCGGGCTGGCGGCCAGCATCATCAGGCCCATGATCGAATTGCCGCCGACCGTGGTGCCGTCCTTCGAGACGGTGATGGCGGCGTCGTACGCTTCGACGGTCTGGACGAATTTTGCCGAGGCACGGGCGTGCAGGCCCCGTTTGTTGATGATCAGGAGTTCCCGGGAAAGCTCGGTCATGGGGGCGGTGTTTGCCTCGTTATTTGCCACTGAGCACACGGCTGGCCACATTGATATATTTGCGTCCGGCCTCTGAAGCTTCCACCAGGGCCCTTTCCATGTTGTTGTCGCCGCGCACGCCCGCGAGCTTGATCAGCATCGGCAGATTGACGCCCGCGATGACCTCGGTGTGGCCGCTATTCATGACGGAGATTGCGAGATTGGAAGGAGTGCCGCCGAACATGTCGGTGAGGATGATGACGCCATGCCCGTCGTCGGCGCCGGCAACGGCCTGCAGAATGTCCTGCCGCCGCTTGTCCATGTCGTCTTCGGGACCAATGCATACCGTCTCTATGAACTTCTGCGGACCAACGACATGCTCGACGGCATGCCGAAACTCTTCAGCCAGCTTGCCATGAGTGACAAGCACAAGTCCAATCATGATATTACTGCTCCCATGGCATACGCAAACAGTGGCCCATATCGCAATGCAGCAATGTCGTCCACCGGTGGGGGGACATCTTGGCGATGAAAAGACGAAGTGCAAGCTTAAAATATAGGATTTGCGTGCCTATGCGGGCCTAAATGGCCGATTAATCGAAACTCGCGCCGATTTTCGCCGTTATTATGGCGAGCGGATTCGCGGAGGTTGCGGACAAACGGATCAAGGGCAGCCGGATGGCGCTGGTAATATCGATCTGCTCATCCTCTGGCGGCAACCTTTCCGCTGTCGCCGGGTCCACCGCGCGAACGGCGAAATGCATTTCGCCTCGGGAAACATAAGGCATCCGAACAATCCCGGTATAACGGATCTCCATCAAGCCGGCGATCGAGGGCGGACATTCCGCGATCACGGAACCGTCTTGTTTGGAGATCAGCACGCGATCGTCGGCGATCAGGCTGGCGGCAAGCCCGAGCGGTTTGGCGGCCGTAAGGCACGAGAAGGCAAGAGTGGATTTGCCGCTGCCCGAAGGTCCGAGAAACAGAAGCCCGGTCCTGCCGATGATGATCGCCGTCGCGTGGATATTGGTCGCTTCGCCAGTCATGCGGCCGCTCACGCCGGCGTCTGGGCGGGCAGCGACAGGATGAAACGAGCGCCGAGCAGCGTCGAGCCGTCGCTGTCGACGATGTTTTCGGCGCGCAGCGACCCGCCATGCGCCTCGGCGATCTGCCGGCTGATAGAAAGACCGAGGCCGGAATTCTGCCCGAATGCTTCCGATTCCGGCCGGTCGGTATAGAAGCGTTCGAAGATGCGATCGATGTTTTCGGCCTGGATGCCAGGGCCGTTATCCTCGATATAGATGACGCAGCGCGTTCTCGTGCGCGTCAGCCGGACGGTAATCTTGCCGGTGTCGCTCGGAACGAAAGACCGGGCGTTTTCGATGAGATTGCTGACGATCTGGCCGATGCGGAGATCGTGTCCATCGATAGAGAACTTCGCCTTGTTGGCCGGTTTGCGGTCGACCACATATTCGATCTCGACGGCCCTCTTGCTGTGTCCGACCTGTCTCGAAATCTCGATCATGTCGCGCAGCAGCACCTCCAGATCGAGCGATTTCGCATCGGAGCGGGCGAGTTCGGCATCGAGCCGCGATGCGTCGGAGATATCGCTGATCAGGCGGTCGAGGCGGCGAACGTCGTGCTGGATCACATCCATCAGCCGCTTCTTGGAATCGTCGCTCTTGGCAAGCGGCATGGTTTCGACAGCGCTGCGCAGCGAAGTCAGCGGGTTCTTGAGCTCGTGGCTGACGTCGGCCGCGAAACTTTCGATCGCGTCAATACGGTCGTAGAGCGCCGACGTCATGTCGCGCAGCGCGATCGACAGGTTGCCGATCTCGTCCTGGCGGGCTGAAAAATCCGGAATCTCCTCGCGCTCCTTCGCGCCGCCACGGCGCACGCGGATGGCCGCGGCGGAAAGCCGGCGCAGCGGATTGGCGATGGTGGAGGATAAAAGCAGCGACAGCACGACGTTGACCAGCGTCGCGACGCCGAAGACACGCATGATCGCCAGGCGCTCGGCATGAACGATCTTGTCGATGTCGCCGGCCTGGGTCGACAGGAGCAGGACGCCAAGAACGGCACGGAAGCGCTGGATCGGCACGGCGACCGAAACGATCAGCTCGCCCTTCTCCGTGGTGCGGACGACCGCGCCGCGCACGCCGGTCAGCGCATTCATGACTTCCGGATAGATGGAGCCGTCGCCGCCGGGCGCTTCCTTGTAAACAGGCAGGTTGCCCGGCTGCAGCATCTTGTTGAGCAGGCCGCTGAACCAATCGGACCAGCTCTGCTTCTCGTCGTCGACGGGCGGCAGGTCATAGCGCAGCACCTGGCCGCGCGAATAAAGATGGCGGCTGTCGAGCAGCAGGTTGGCATCGGCGTCAAAGATGCGGGCGCGGGTGCGTGTCGGCGAGATCAGCCGCGTCAGCACCGGCGCCACCTTTTCCGGATCGATCGGGAATTCCAGGTCCTCGTCGTTCGGAACGGGCGTGATGCTCTGGCCGGCCTGCAGCTCCAGGAGCTTCTGCGGATCGATGGTGATGGAGTTCGTGTCGACCGATGCCGAGGCGGAAACGGCGCCGGCGATGATCTCGCCCTGCGTCAGCAGGCTTTCGACGCGGGCGTCGATCAGGCCTTCGCGGAACTGGTTGAGGTAGAGAATGCCGCCGACGAGGACGACCAGCGCCGCAAGGTTGAAGAACAGGATGCGCCGCGTCAGGCTCGAAAAGACGGCATTGCCGAAGATGCGGCGGATCAGGACGAAGGGATGGGTCCAGCGCCGGCGCGCGATTCGAGCGCCGCTCGGGCTTTCCGAGTCGTCTATCTCTCTGTCCTGCACCAGCTGCGCCAAGCCAACGGCCCTTTCGAAGAACGGGATCGCCGATCCCGTCCGCATGCTCTTATTCCATTCTCAGCCGTATGGTCTATGGTCCCAGCTAACGACTAGGCCGCTTCGCGGAAGCGATAGCCCACGCCATACAGCGTCTCGATCATATCAAAATCGAGGTCGACCATCTTGAATTTCTTGCGCAAGCGCTTGATGTGGCTGTCGATCGTGCGGTCGTCGACATAGACCTGCTCGTCGTAAGCGGCGTCCATCAGCGCATCGCGGCTCTTCACGACGCCGGGGCGCTGCGCGAGGGAGTGCAGGATGAGGAACTCGGTGACGGTGAGCGTCACCGGCTCGCCCTTCCAGGTGCAGGTGTGCCGCTCCTGGTCCATGACGAGCTGTCCGCGTTCCAGGGAGCGGGCCTGCTGTGCGGCACCCGGCTTGGCGGCGGCGCTGCCGCCGGCGGCATTTGCGGCTTCGCGGGCCGAGGCGCGGCGCAGCACCGCCTTGACGCGTTCGACCAGCAGACGCTGCGAGAATGGCTTGGTGATGAAATCGTCGGCGCCCATCTTCAGGCCGAAAAGCTCGTCGATCTCTTCATCCTTCGAGGTGAGGAAGATCACGGGCAGGTCCGATTTCTGGCGCAGGCGGCGCAGCAGTTCCATGCCGTCCATGCGCGGCATCTTGATATCGAAGATAGCCAGTTGCGGCGGCCGGGCAAGCAGGCCGTCGAGCGCTGAGGCTCCGTCCGTGTAGGTCTCTACCTTATATCCCTCTGCTTCCAAGGCGATCGATACGGAAGTCAGGATATTGCGGTCGTCGTCAACGAGCGCGATTGTCAACATGGTGTTCGTCTCCGTCATCAGTGCGCGTCTCCCGGATTTGGAATCCAGCCCAGGCGGTCTGCCAGCTCGATTGGCGGTAACCTGGCGCGCTTATGGGGATAAAGGTGGAACAAATTGTGGCAAAGATAAAGGGGAGGATTGCCGAGGCGTGATCTGCTTGATCTGCGGTTGTGCGACGAAACGTCTCTCCATCCCTGATTCAAACGATTTAAAAATATCGAGATTTATTTAAATCGATTAAATAACTGATATCATTAAAGTTTCTTTGTTTTTTGCTCTTGTGCTTTTAAAAAGAGCCCTCTAGGCTTTAGTTAATTCTAACGGCCAAGCCCCTTTGTAGAGGAAAATGTGATGGAGCAATTCGGCGTCCGCAATCCCGCAACCGAACTGGGATCGATCGGCCTGGGAGCCGCCGCCAGTGTTCGCTATAACCTGATGGAAGCTCACCTTTATGAGGAGGCGATTCGCCGTCAGGAAGCGGATCTGACCGCCGACGGTGCGCTCAGGGCCTTGACCGGACAGCACACCGGCCGTTCCCCGAAGGACAAGTTCGTCGTGCGCAACGCCACCACGGAAGATCAGATCTGGTGGGACAACAACAAGCCGATGTCGCCGGAACATTTCGAGCTGCTGCATGAAGACATGCTGGCGCATGCCCGGGGCAAGGACCTGTTCGTCCAGGATCTGATCGGCGGCGCCGATGTCGAATATGCCCTGCCGACGCGCGTCGTCACCGAATTCGCCTGGCATTCGCTGTTCATCCGCAATCTGCTGATCCGCCCGGAGCGCGCGGCGCTCGAAAGTTTCGTGGCGAAGCTGACGATCATCGATCTGCCGAGTTTCCGCGCCGATCCGGAGCGCCATGGCTGCCGCACGGAAACGGTGATCGCCTGCGATTTCGTCAACGGCATCGTCCTGATCGGCGGTACGTCCTATGCCGGCGAAATGAAGAAATCGGTCTTCACGGCGCTGAACTACATGCTGCCGGAGCGCGGCGTCATGCCGATGCACTGCTCGGCCAATGTCGGCCCCGAAGGCGATGCCGCGATCTTTTTCGGCCTGTCCGGCACGGGTAAAACGACGCTGTCAGCAGATCCGACCCGGACGCTCATCGGCGACGACGAGCATGGCTGGGGCGAAAACGGCATCTTCAACTTCGAAGGCGGCTGCTACGCCAAGACCATCCGTCTTTCGCCCGAGGCCGAGCCGGAAATCTACGCCACGACCCGCCGCTTCGGCACCGTGCTGGAAAATGTCGTGCTCGACGAACATGGCCGGCCGGATCTCGATGACGGTTCGCTGACGGAAAACACCCGCAGCGCCTACCCGCTGCATTTCATCCCGAACGCCTCGGCGTCAGGCATAACAGGCCATCCCGAGACGATCATCATGCTGACGGCCGATGCCTTCGGCGTCATGCCGCCGATTGCCAAGCTGACGCCGGATCAGGCGATGTACCACTTCCTGTCCGGCTACACCGCCAAGGTCGCCGGCACGGAGAAGGGCGTCGTCGAGCCGGAAGCCACCTTCTCGACCTGCTTCGGCGCTCCCTTCATGCCGCGCCATCCGGCCGAATACGGCAACCTGCTCAAGGAGTTGATCGCCCGTCACGGTGCCCGTTGCTGGCTGGTCAACACCGGCTGGACCGGCGGCGCCTATGGCAAGGGAAGCCGCATGCCGATCAAGGCGACCCGCGCTTTGCTGGCCGCCGCGCTGAAAGGCGATCTCGACAATGTCGACTTCCGCATCGATCCGAATTTCGGCTTTGCCGTTCCGGTCGCGGTCGCGGGCGTCGACAGTGCCATCCTCGATCCGCGCTCCACCTGGGCCGATGGCGAAGCCTATGATGCGCAGGCTGAAAAGCTGGTGCAGATGTTCGTCACCAACTTTGCCAAGTTCGAGGACCACGTCGACGGCAACGTCCGCGATGCGGCGCCTGGAATGCCGGTCGCGGCGGAGTAATTAATAATCACGCGGGCAATGACTCACGTGAAACCCACTCGCCCTCGTGGTTCGAGACGGCCTTTCAGGCCTCCTCACCATGAGGGCTAGTCTTTTTTGCCGACGCAACAGATCACTCCGTCCTCATCCTGAGGAGCATTCCAGCGCGACGCGCTGAAATGCCTCGAAGGACGGGGCGGCCCCCAAACTCCCCACAACCATATTTTCAACCG
Organism: Rhizobium sp. CCGE531; assembly: GCF_003627795.1. Lineage (NCBI taxonomy): Bacteria > Pseudomonadati > Pseudomonadota > Alphaproteobacteria > Hyphomicrobiales > Rhizobiaceae > Rhizobium > Rhizobium sp. CCGE531. Next base: position 46,787 of record NZ_CP032684.1, read on the forward strand.
CGCACCGATGTGGGATAGACAGGCGCGGAGAAAATCATGGCCAGCGAAGCGCTTTACATCAACGACCGGATTACGATTGCCGGCTGGGAACTGACGGAACAATTCGTTCTGGCGGGTGGTCCTGGCGGCCAGAACGTCAACAAGGTCGCAACGGCGGTCCAGCTTTTCTTCGATGTCCAGAATTCTCCCTCGCTGACGGATCGCGTCAAGGCGAATGCGGTCAAGCTTGCGGGGCGGCGCGTTTCCAAGGATGGCGTTTTGATGATCGAGGCCAGCCGTTTCCGCAGCCAGGATCGCAATCGCGAGGATGCGCGCGAACGGCTGAAAGAGCTTATTCTCGAAGCCGCCGCCCCGCCACCGCCGCCACGCAGGAAGACCAAGCCAACCAAGGGTTCGATCGAGCGCCGGCTGAAGGAAAAATCCGGACGTTCCGAGGTCAAGAAGATGCGCGGCAAGCCGGGCGGCGATTAGGTCTGCTTTTCGGGCTGCGGCTTTTCTAGGGGTGGGTTATATTCGCGTTCCTCGAGAAGGTGTTTCTGCGGCAGCCCCCTCACCCTAGCCCTCTCCCCGAGGGGAGAGGGGACAACTACCGCAACCGCCTCGATTTACCGGCAAAATGGGGCCGTTAAACCCCTTCTCCCCTCGGGGAGAGCGACTGTCTTGTTTGTCAAGCGTTTTGCCACGGTCGTGCGTCCCTGATGATGGCGTTGAGGATGGTGAGCAGCTTTCGCATGGTAGCGACGATGGCGACGATCTTTGGCTTTCCGGCTGCCACGAGGCGGTCACGGAAGGCCTTGAGGCTTGGGTTATGGCGGCTGGCGACGAGGGCGGCCATGAACAGCACGGCGCGCACCTTGCCTCTGCCGCCGCCGATGAAGCTCTTGCCTTTCCATTGACCCGATTGCCGCGTCCAGGGCGCAAGCCCTGCCAGTGAGGCGATCTGGCGCCGGTCGAGGCTGCCGAGTTCGGGCAGCTCGGCCAGCAGCGTGCGCGCCGTTGTCGGCCCGACACCTGGCACCGAGACGAGCAGCGTCTCGCGCACCCGCCAGACCGGCGATTTGCGGATATGGTCGTCGAGATCGGCATCGAGGCTTTCGAGTTCGCGCCGCAAGGCCGCAAGCAATCGCTTGATGCTTTTCTGCGCCTGTTTGGCCAGCGCCATGCGCAACCGGTTCTCCTCGGCCACGATCATCTGCACGATCTGGCGCCTGCGGGCCACCAGCTCGGACAGAGCCTGTGTCTCGGCATCGCGCAACGGCCGGATCTCCGGCTTCGTCGCCAGGACGAAGGCGGCGATGACGGCGGCATCGATCGGATCGGTCTTGGCCCTGCGGCCGATCGCATGGGCATAGGCGCGCACTTGCGCCGGATTGACGACGAGAACCGTCAATCCGGCCGATGACAGACCGGCCACCGCCAGCGTCTCGAAGCCGCCCGTCGCCTCAAGCGCAATCACATCGACGCCGACCGCCTGCAGCCGCTCGACCAACGCATCGACACCGGCATGGTCATTGCCAACGGCAAAAACCTCCCCTTGCGGCAGGACTGCAACATCCAGCCGCTCTTTCGAAACATCAATGCCAACAATCGTTTCCATCTGATCCCATCCTTGCCTAAGCGGGCTTTGCTTGCGCAAGCGGCCCTGGCGACTGTTCGGGTTCAATGGAACGGCGGATGAAGACCCAAGCTCTCCCACGGGCTTGGTGTCCCAAAGGTGCATCGGTCTTCCATCCGCCACCGCAACAGGCATTACTACGCCAGCAGCGGGTAAAGGGAAGTTACAAAGGTGCCCGATAGGGCGGATGAGGGGGGGCTTGCTGCGGAAAAAGCAAAATCGGCCTGACCCACTCGTCCAGCAATAGCATAACCTAATCTGCAATACCTACCGGAACCATCCATGCTGCTTCCCAACGGAATTCGCCATCTGCCCGGATATCTCGATCGCCCCGCCCAGGAAGCGCTCGTCGAGACAATCCGCGGCGTCGTGGCCGAGGCACCGCTCTACACGCCGGTCATGCCCGGCACTGGCAAGGAAATGTCGGTGCGCATGACCAATTGCGGCTCGCTCGGCTGGGTCACGGACAAGCAGCGCGGCTATCGCTATCAGCCGACGCATCCGGTCACGGGGCGGCCATGGCCGGCGATGCCGCCGCAACTGCTCGATCTCTGGCATGACATAGCAGGCTATGAAAAACCGCCGGAAGCCTGTCTCGTCAATTTCTACTCTGACGATGCCCGCATGGGCCTGCATCAGGATCGCGATGAACAGGATCTCAATGCGCCCGTGCTGTCGATCTCGCTCGGCAACAGCTGCCTCTTCCGGGTCGGCGGCCTTAATCGCAATGATCGCACGCTATCCTTCAAGCTTTCCAGCGGCGATATCGTCGTTCTCGGCGGCGAGGGAAGGCTGTGCTTCCACGGGGTCGATCGCATCCATCCGGCAACGTCGACATTGCTGAAGAATGGCGGGCGGATCAACCTGACGTTACGGCGAGTCCAGCCCTGAGCCTCAGAGCTTCCTGAGCGCAACCTGTTCGATCAGGTGATTCTTGCCCTTCTGAAGGATCAGATCGGCGCGCGGGCGCGTCGGCAGGATGTTTTGGCGCAGGTTCTTCAGGTTGATGTTCTTCCAGAGTCCTTCGGCGATCGCCAGCGCCTCTTCCTCGCTGATCGAGGCGTAGCGATGGAAGAAGGAGTTGGGATCGCGGAAAGCCGTCTCGCGCAGCCGCATGAAGCGGGCGACATACCAATTGTGGATCAGCGGCTCGTCGGCATCGATATAGATCGAGAAGTCGAAGAAATCCGAGACCATCGGCACGATCTTGCCGTCTGCCGGCAGATGCCGCGACTGCAGCACGTTGATGCCTTCGAAGATCAGGATATCCGGGCGGTCGACCGTCTTGAACTCGTTCGGCAGCACGTCATAGACGAGGTGCGAATAGGAGGGCGCCTGCACATTCGGCTGGCCGGCCTTGATCGCCGAGAGGAAACGCAGCAGCGCTGCCGTATCGTAGCTTTCCGGAAAGCCCTTGCGCTGCATCAGGTTGCGGCGCTGCAATTCGGCGTTGGGATAGAGAAAGCCGTCTGTGGTGACCAGATCGACCTTCGGGCTCGACGGCCAGCGGCCCAGCAGCTCCTTCAGGATACGGGCCGTCGTGGATTTGCCGACGGCGACCGAGCCGGCAATGCCGATGACGAACGGCGTCTTGGCGATATCGGAAAGGCTGAGGAACCGGTTGCGCTGCTCGAAGAGGATCTGCGAGGATTCCACATGCGAGGACAGCAGCCGTGACAGGGACAGATAGATGCGCCTGACTTCGTCGAGGTCGATCGGGTCGCCCATGGAGCGCAGCCGCGTCACTTCGTCTGATGTCAGCGTCAGCGGCGTGTCGGCCCGGAATTTTGCCCACTCTTCGGAGGAAAAGAAATAATAGGGCGAATAGGCTTTCGCCTGGAAAATATCGAGCGTCTCGGGCGCGGGCTGGGTCTTGGTCGCTATCGTCATCGCATTCTTACCGGCTGGCCTTTTCTTGAAGGCCGGATTGGGCGGTGCGCCTTTCGAGCTCACCCATGACATTCTGCAACGGAATGCCTGCAATCTTCAATACGACCATAAGATGATATAGCAGATCGGCGGCCTCATAGGTGAGGTTGTCGCGATCGTTGGTAACGGCAGCCATCACGGCCTCGATCGCCTCTTCGCCCAGTTTCTTCGCCGCCTTCGGCTGGCCGGTGGCAAGAAGCTTCGCTGTCCAGGATTCGTCTGGCGAAGCCTTGGAGCGTTCCTCGATGATTCGTTCGAGGTCGGAAAGGGTAAATCCGCTCATCGGTTCGCTGTCTCCTAATCCAGCCGCATGGGAATGCCGCGTTCGGCCATGTAGCGCTTTGCCTCGCCCACCGAATAGGTGCCGAAGTGGAAGATCGACGCGGCAAGCACCGCCGTCGCATGGCCTTCCTTGACACCGGCGACGAGGTCGTCGAGATCGCCGACGCCGCCGGAAGCAATGACCGGCACGCGCACGGCATCGGCGATCGCCCGTGTCAGCTCCAGATCATAGCCGACCTTGGTGCCATCGCGGTCCATGGAGGTGACGAGCAGTTCGCCGGCGCCGCGCTCGACCATCTTGCGGGCGAAATCGACGGCATCGATGCCGGTCGCGTTGCGGCCGCCATGGGTATAGATCTCCCAGGCGCTCATATTGTCGCCGCCGGGTGCTTCGGTACGTCGGCGTTTCGCATCGATGGACACGACGATGCACTGGTTGCCGAACTTGTCTGCCGCTTCGGCAACGAAATCGGGATTGTTGACCGCCGCCGAATTGATCGAGACCTTGTCGGCGCCGCAGAGCAGCAGCTTGCGGATATCGGCAATGGTTCGCACGCCGCCGCCGACGGTGACCGGCATAAAGCATTGTTCGGCGGTGCGGGCCACCACGTCGAAGATCGTGTCGCGATTGTCGGAGGAGGCGGTGATGTCGAGGAAGCAGAGCTCGTCGGCGCCGGCGGCGTCATAGGCCTTGGCAGCCTCGACGGGATCGCCAGCATCGACGAGATTGAGAAAGTTGACGCCCTTGACGACGCGGCCGTCCTTGACGTCGAGGCAGGGGATGACGCGGGCTTTCAAGGTCATTGTGCTGCCTCCTTGGCCTGCTTGATCAGGGCCAGTGCCTCTTTCGGATCGATCCGGCCATCATAAAGCGCGCGGCCGGAAATCGCACCTTCCAGTTTGCGGGCATCCGGCTGGATCATGCGGCGGATATCATCCAGCGAAGCAAGCCCACCGGAGGCGATAACGGGGATGGAAACGGCCTCGGCCAATTCCAGCGTCGACGCCCAGTTAATACCCGTGAGAATGCCGTCACGGTCGATGTCGGTATAGATGATCGCGGCAACGCCGACGCCCTCGAATTTCTTGGCGAGCTCGATGATGCCGAGTTCGGAGGCTTCCGCCCAGCCCTCGACCGCCACCTTGCCACCCTTGGCATCGATGCCAACAGCGATGTGGCCCGGATACCGCCGGCAGGCTTCGACGACAAGCGCCGGATCGCGCACGGCGACCGTGCCGAGAATGACGCGGGCAAGGCCGCGCGATAGCCAGTTTTCCATATGATCGAGCGTGCGGATGCCGCCGCCGAGCTGCACCGGATTTTTTGTTGCCTTGAGAATGGCGTCGACGGCAGCGCCGTTCACGGTCTCGCCGGCGAAAGCGCCGTTGAGATCGACGACATGCAGCCACTCGAAGCCCTGGTCCTCAAAGGCTTTCGCCTGGGCGGCTGGATCGGGATTGTAGACGGTCGCCTGCTCCATATCGCCGAGCTTGAGGCGCACGCATTGCCCGTCCTTGAGGTCGATTGCGGGAAAGAGAATCATGTCTTTGTCCTTAAAGCGCTAGGCGTCACGGCTTCCAGCGCAGGAAATTGGCGATCAGGGCAAGGCCGAGTTTCTGGCTCTTTTCCGGATGGAATTGCGCGCCGGCCATGTTGTCGCGTCCGACGAAAGCGGTCATCGGCCCGCCATAGCTCGTCGTCGCGATGACATCGTCGCCATGATCCGCCGCCAGATGGTAGGAATGGACGAAATAGGCATGCAGCCCGTCCGGCCCGGTCTCGATCCCTTCAAAGAGAGCATGCGGATGGCGCAGGTCCAGCGTGTTCCAGCCGATCTGCGGGATTTTCAGGCCGGGGTCGCTAGGCGTCATCTCCTTGACGTCGCCCTTGATCCAGCCGAAGCCCTGAGTAGTCGTCTTCTCCAGCCCGCGCGAGGACATCAGCTGCATGCCGACGCAGATGCCGAGGAAGGGACGCGCCTTGTGTTCCACGACATCGACGACCGCTTCCGCCATGCCCGGCACCGCATCGAGGCCGCGGCGGCAATCGGCATAGGCGCCGACGCCGGGAAGCACGATGCGGTCCGCGGTGGCGACGCGCTCGGCGTCATCGGTCAGGTCGATCTCCGCGTCGATCCCTGCCTCGCGGGCGGCTCGCTCGAAAGCTTTCGTGGCCGAGCGCAGATTGCCGGAGCCATAGTCGATAATCGCGACGCGCATGATCAGCGTCCTCCATCATAGCCGGGAAGGCCGAAGCTCGGGCCTGGGCGGCTGGTATTGGTGTTTGTGGCTGGAATATCCCAATTGTTTGGATGGATATCTTGGCTTGGTTCCTGCTCCACGCGGGAAAAGTGGATTTCCTCCGCCGTTGCCAGATCACGCGCCGAGACGAGATCGCCGACCTTCCAGCCGCGCCCGACAAGGCGATCGCTGATCGCATGCGGGCCTTCGAGGGCGGCGAGAACATGCACACCCAGCAGAAGCGCGGCACCGGCGGCAAAGAAGCCCGGCTGGCGCATTAGCTCCAGAGCGAAGCCCTGTAGCAGAAAGGCGGCAACCGCATATAGCCAAAGCCGGTGGAAGAGCATCCAGAGCGTCGGAAACAGGAGCGCCTTCCACGAAAAGCCGTCGCGGATGAATCGCGTTCCGTCGCGATACCGATCCGATACTTCGGATCGATTAGGCGCTCCTGGCGGAGTCAAAATCAAATAGCTTGCCATCTCTTCACTTTCCCCATGATGGGGCTCAGGCGAGCGTGCCTTTCGTCGAGGGCACCCGGCCTGCCTGCCGCGGATCGATCTCGGTTGCGGTGCGCAATGCGCGCGCAACGGCCTTGAAGCATGTCTCGGCTATATGGTGATTGTTGGCGCCATAATGGTTGAGAATATGCAAGGTGATGCCGGCATTCTGCGCGAGCGCCTGGAAGAATTCACGCACCAGTTCGGTATCGAAGGTACCGATCTTCGGGGCGCTGAACGAAACGTTCCAGACGAGGAAGGGCCGGCCGGACAGATCGACGGCCGCTTTCGTCATCGTCTCGTCCATAGCCAGATCGATCGAGGCATAGCGGGTGATGCCGCGCCGGTCGCCCAGCGCCTTGGCAATCGCCTGGCCGATCGCGATGCCGGTATCCTCGACAGCATGGTGATCGTCGACATGCAGGTCGCCCTTGGTGTCGATCTCCATGTCGATCAGCGAATGTCGCGACAGCTGGTCCAGCATATGGTCGAAGAAGCCGACACCGGTCGAAATCGTCGATTTGCCGCTGCCGTCGATGTTGACGGAAACGGAGACCGAGGTCTCGTTGGTCTTGCGGGAAACGCTTGCCGTGCGGCTCGCTGCGGTCTCTGCCATGGGCTGCTCCATCGGAATACGGCCGTTCCATATCAGGCGTATCGGGAAATATCCAGAAGTTACGCGCGAGGCTTCGCGTTTAGCCGGCTTGCCGCCATCATTCGGGCGCGGCGGCCATTTGCAATCGCGAAAACCCCTCTTACATAGTTGCTGACGGGGCCGATACGCGGCCCGGCAGAAAGCCCGCCGGAACGGGGGCAAACAGGTGTTAAATGACGACAATCGTGACTATTCGCAAGAACGGCAAGGTGGTGATGGCTGGTGATGGCCAGGTGAGCCTTGGCCAGACCGTCATGAAGGGCAATGCGCGCAAGGTTCGCCGCATCGGCAAGGGCGATGTCATTGCCGGTTTCGCCGGCGCGACCGCCGATGCCTTCACCCTTCTCGAGCGCCTTGAAAAGAAGCTCGAACAATATCCCGGCCAGTTGATGCGCGCAGCCGTCGAGCTCGCCAAGGATTGGCGGACCGACAAATATCTGCGCAACCTCGAAGCCATGATGCTGGTTGCCGACAAACAAGTGACGCTCGCCATCACCGGCAACGGCGATGTGCTCGAGCCCGAACATGGCGCCATGGCGATCGGCTCCGGCGGCAATTTTGCCCTCGCCGCCGCTCTGGCGCTGATGGATGGCGACAAGTCCGCCGAAGATGTCGCCCGCCGCTCCCTCGATATTGCAGCCGACATCTGCGTCTACACGAACCACAATGTGATCGTCGAAACGCTCGATGCCGAAGCCTAAGACGTTCCTCTCTTGATAGTTTCTAGCCCTGACAGGGAACCCGCGAAATGACCACTTTTTCCCCCCGCGAGATCGTTTCCGAGCTCGATCGTTATATTGTCGGCCAGCATGAGGCCAAGCGCGCCGTGGCGATCGCATTGCGCAATCGCTGGCGCCGGCAGCAGCTCGAGCCCGACCTGCGCGACGAAGTCATGCCCAAGAACATCCTGATGATCGGCCCGACCGGCGTCGGCAAGACGGAAATCTCCCGTCGTCTCGCCAAGCTCGCCGGCGCTCCCTTCATCAAGGTGGAAGCCACGAAGTTCACCGAGGTCGGCTATGTCGGCCGCGACGTCGAGCAGATCGTCCGTGACCTCGTCGAAGTCGGCATCGGCCTGGCGCGCGAAAAGAAGCGCGCCGAGGTGCAGGCCAAGGCGCATATGAGCGCCGAAGAACGCGTGCTCGATGCTCTTGTCGGCGCCACCGCATCGCCGGCGACGCGCGACAGCTTCCGCAAGAAGCTGCGTGACGGTCAGCTCGACGACAAGGAAATCGATATCGAAGTTGCCGATACCGGCTCCGGCATGCCCGGCGGCTTTGAGATCCCCGGCATGCCCGGCGCCAATATCGGCGTCCTCAACCTCTCCGAAATGTTCGGCAAGGCCATGGGTGGCCGCACGAAGAAGGTGCGCACGACCGTCAAGGATTCCTACAAGGAGCTGGTCCGCGACGAATCCGACAAGCTGATCGACAATGAAGCGATCCAGCGCGAAGCCGTGCAATCGGCCGAAAATGACGGCATCGTCTTCCTGGACGAGATCGACAAGATCGCCGCCCGCGACGGCGGCATGGGTGCCGGCGTCTCCCGCGAAGGCGTGCAGCGCGACCTGCTGCCGCTGGTCGAAGGCACGACGGTGTCGACCAAGTATGGCCCAGTCAAAACAGACCATATCCTCTTCATCGCCTCGGGCGCCTTCCACGTGTCGAAGCCGTCGGATCTTCTGCCGGAACTGCAGGGCCGCCTGCCGATCCGCGTCGAGCTCCGGCCGCTGACCAAGGAAGATTTCCGCCGCATCCTGACCGAGCCGGAAGCGAGCCTCATCCGCCAGTACAAGGCGCTGATGGAAACGGAAGAGCTGAAGCTCGACTTCACCGACGACGCCATCGACGCTCTCGCCGATGTCGCCGTGCATCTGAACTCCACCGTCGAGAATATCGGCGCCCGCCGCCTGCAGACCGTCATGGAACGGGTGCTCGACGATATCTCCTACAATGCCTCCGACCGTGCCGGCGTGTCGGTGACCATCGATGCCGCCTATGTCCGCGAGCATGTCGGCGACCTCGCCAGCAACACGGATCTGTCCCGCTTCATTCTGTGAGCGAGCCGGCAAAGGCGATTTAAAACAGTAAACACTCGACAGCGGGCCGTTAACTTTTTAGTTAGGGGCCCGTTTCTTTGTGTAGGATGGCTTTATTCGGCCCGCTGCATAATTCCTTAAATCGGAATCGATTTAAGGATAAAATTATGCAGCAGCTTTAAAGTGCTACAGCGGCCTTTGCGCGTCATATATGACGCGCGGCGCTGTAGATTATCCGTCAGGCAGCCGCACGGAAACATCGGTTGAAACTTCGACAGGACAGCCATCTTGCGACGCATACTGATCACCCTTCTCCTGGCGGTCGCCAGCCTCACCTGGATACCCGTCTATGCGGACGCGGCGACCACGGTGCCTCCGGGCAACCGCAATGCCGAGCAGCCGCCGGTCCCCGGCGCCTCCGTGCGGCGCACGCGCGGCACGAATTCGACCTTCGAGCGCAAGTACCAGAAGGTCCGCGAACTGCTGGCGACGGATACGAAGCTGATGGCGAAGATCAAGTCGACGGCCCGCGCCTACGGCATCGAGCCGATCCACATCATCGGCGCGCTCGTCGGTGAGCACACCTATAATGTCGATGCCTATGACGGCCTGCAGTCCTATTACGTCAAGGCGGCGTCCTATGCCGGCCAGAGCTTCCGCTTCGCCTATAATGGTGAAAACGTCGGCGATTTCGTCGCCCAGTCGCAATTCGACAGCTGCAAGGGCAAGGGCGACTCCTACAGTCTGTGGACCTGCCGTGAGGATGTCTGGGAAGACGATTTCCGTGGCAAGACTGTCGGTGGCAAATCTTATCCCGACAATCGTTTCAGCGCCGTTTTCTTCCAGCCCTTCTATGCCGGCCAGACCTTCGGCCTCGGCCAGGTCAACCCGCTAACGGCGCTCGAGCTCTCCGACCTCGTCAGCCGTACCTCGGGCATTCCGAAGCTGGATGAGAAAGATGCCGGCGGCGTCTATAAGGCGATCATGGACCCGGATCTGTCGCTCGCCTTCGTCGCGGCATCGATCCGCAAGTCGATCGACGACTACCGCTCGATCGCCGGCATGGATATTTCGGGTAATCCGGGCATTACCGCGACGCTCTACAACCTCGGCAATTCCCGCAAGCGCGCCGCCGCCCTTGCCGCCAGGAACCGGGGCTCTTCACAGTCGGTCTGGCCGGAGGAGAATTACTACGGCTGGCTCATCAATGATAAGCTGAGCGACCTGAAGTCTCTGTTGTAAGCGTTCGGCGCGACGTTTTATCGTCTGGATTTCGCGAGCGGCGTTCACCATATCGGATGGGTGCGCCGCTCCGACGGCATCGATCAAGCAAAGGCGCGGTCTTCGAGGAGAATGGAACCCATGGACATGATTCCGGAAGCCTTCTCCCCGCCGGCGCCGATCCCGCGAACCGTCCCGCCGTCGCGATGGACGATCATCAAAACCATCCTGCGCAATCCGCTCGAACTCTGGGGCGAGCCGTCCTATACGCTGCCCTGGATCAAGACCAAATTCTTCAACGAGCGGACGCTGATCGTCAATGATCCCGGCCTGATCAAGCATGTTCTGGTCGATAACGCCGCCAACTACCGCATGGCCGATATCCGCCAGCTCGTGTTGCGGCCGATCCTGCGCGACGGGCTGCTGACGGCGGAAGGGCCGGTCTGGAAGCGCTCGCGCAAGGCAGTTGCTCCGGTCTTCACGCCGCGTCACGCCCAGGGCTTTGCCGGCCAGATGCTGAGCCAGAGCCTGGAATATCTGCAGAAATACGATGAGATCGGCGATGAAGGCGCGGTGTTCGATATCGCTGCCGACATGACCGAGCTGACCTTCGTCATCCTGTCCGAGACCTTGTTTTCCGGCGAGATCGTCACCGAAAGCACGAGTTTTTCCGACGACGTCAACGAGCTCCTGCATCGCATGGGCCGGGTCGATCCCATGGATCTTTTGCGCGCCCCTGCCTGGGTGCCGCGCATCACCCGCATCGGCGGCCAGCGCGTGCTCGACAAGTTCCGCGGCATCGTTCGCACCACCATGGACCAGCGGCTGGAAAAGATGCGCGGGGATCGGGCGAGCGCGCCCGACGATTTCCTGACTCTGCTTCTCGAAAAGGCCGGCCCCGATGGGCTGACGATGGAGGAAATCGAGGACAATATCCTCACCTTCATCGGCGCCGGTCACGAGACGACCGCCCGTGCATTGGCCTGGACGCTCTATTGCGTCGCCAACAGTCCGCATATTCGCGAGGCCATGGAAGAGGAAATCGACCGGGTGCTCGCAACCGATGCCGAGCCGGTCGCCTGGCTCGACCTGATGCCGCGTGTCCGCGCCGCCTTCGAGGAGGCGATGCGCCTCTACCCGCCGGCGCCATCGATCAACCGTGCCGCGATCGCCGATGACGAATGGACGAGCGCCAAGGGCGAGCGCGTGACGATAGAAAAGGGGATTACCGTCCTGATCATGCCCTGGACGCTGCATCGCCACGAGCTCTACTGGGAAAAGCCGCGCGCCTTCATGCCGGAGCGCTTTCTTCCGGAGAATCGCGGCAAGATCAATCGCTTCCAATATCTGCCCTTCGGCGCCGGCCCGCGCGTCTGCATCGGCGCGACCTTTGCGCTCCAGGAAGCCGTCATCGCCCTTGCCGTCATGATGCGCCGCTTCCGCTTTGACCTGACTGATGAGACCGACCCCTGGCCGGTGCAGAAGCTGACGACCCAGCCGCGCGGCGGCTTGCCGATGCTGGTGAAGAGGCGATAACAGCGTGCCTATCCCGCCCCCCTGGCGGGCGGGAAAGCAATTTCTTGGGATTAGGCGAGGGCTTGTCCCTCGTCTAATTCTTAGAAATTGCAAGGGCGGGGGTAGGCATGGACGCACCGTACCTGACATCGTTCGAGCAAGAAAAGACCCCCTCTCTTGCAATTTCAATGATTTAGCAATTGCGCCAAGCTTTGGACGTGTGGAGCTTCCGGTGTCGCAATTCCTAAACCAATGAAATTGCTTTCTCGTCCGCCCAGGGCGAGATAGGTTCTGCGCTTGCCGCTTCGCTCATATCTTTAATCGGCGTTGTGGAAATTCATAATCATCACTCGGCCAGAGGTTCTATATCAGCGTGACGTCTCATTTCCTGCTCGGCATCGATACGGGTGGAACCTACACCGATGCCGTTCTTTTCCATGAAACCGATGGCGTGGTCGCCAAGGCGAAATCGCTGACCACGCGGCATGATCTGGCCGTCGGCATTGCCGGCGCAGTCGATGCCGTCATCGCCAGGGCCGGCATTCCCGTTTCGGCGATCGGCCTCGTCTCGCTGTCGACCACGCTCGCCACCAATGCGCTGGTGGAGGGGCAGGGCGGCCGCGCCGGGCTGATCATGATCGGCTTCGGACCGGATGATCTCAAGCGCGACGGCCTTGCGGAAGCGCTCGGGTCCGATCCCGTGCTGTATCTCCCCGGCGGCCACAATGTTCACGGCAATGAAAATCCGCTCGATCTGGCGGCGCTGCGCGACGCGCTGCCGGAACTGGCAAAGTCGGTCTCCTCTTTCGCTGTCGCCGGCTATTTTGCCGTGCGGAATCCGGCTCATGAAATCAGGGTGCGCGATTGCATCCGCGAGATCTCGCACCTGCCCGTTACCTGCAGTCATGAGCTTTCTTCGAAGCTGGGCGGTCCGCGCCGCGCCTTGACGACGCTGCTGAATGCCCGTCTCGTCTCGATGATCGATCGCCTCGTCGGCGCCTGCGAAGGGTTCCTGGCGACGCGCGGCATTGCCGCGCCCATGATGGTGGTGCGCGGCGACGGAGCCCTGATTTCGGCTGATGAAGCCAAACTCAGGCCGATCGAGACCATTCTGTCCGGCCCGGCGGCAAGCCTCGTCGGCGCGCGCTATCTCACCGGCCTCGACAATGCCGTCATCTCCGATATCGGCGGCACCACCACCGATGTCGCCGTCATGGAGGATGGCCGGCCGCGGCTGGATGCCGATGGAGCCGTGGTCGGAGGCTATCGCACCATGGTCGAGGCCGTCGCCATGCGTACCTACGGCCTCGGCGGCGATTCCGAAGTGAAGATCAACGATCGCGGCCTTGTCGCCGCTTTCGAGCTCGGGCCACGCCGCCTGTTGCCGCTCAGCCTTGCCGCTCATATGCACGGCGATGCGGTGCTTGAAGTCCTGGAGCAGCAGTTGCGGGCGCCGCATCTTGCCCGCAATGCCGGCCGCTTTGCGCTCCGCACCGGCGTTCCGAATCATCTGGCAAGCGGTCTTACGGCGCCGGAGCAGGCGCTGTTCGACCGGATCGGCGCCGTTCCCGCACCGCTCGACAAGCTTTTGACGATGACATCGCAGAAGGCGACGCTGGATCGGCTGGTGGCGCGCGGCCTCGTGCATCTGAGCGGCCTGACGCCCTCGGATGCCATGCATGTGCTCGGTCGGCAGGGCCAGTGGAATGCTGAGGCGGCCCGCCTCGGGCTGGCTCTGGCGATGCGGCTGAAGGATGGCTCCGGGCGCGTCATCGCCGCATCCGTCGAGGAACTGGCGCAGAAGATCGTCGATCGGCTCACCCGTCAGTCCGCGGATGTCATTCTCGCCGCCTGCCTCGCCGAAGATGGCGTTGCCGATCTGAATCCGGCCAAATCCATCTCCATCGATCGCGCCCTTCGCCGCGTGCCGGGGATCGCCCGCTTCGCCATTTCGCTCGATCGGCCCTTGGTCGGGCTCGGCGCCTCTGCCCCGGTCTATTATCCCGCCATCGCGGAAATGCTGGCGAGCGAAAGCGCCATCCCTTCCGATTCGGATGTCGCCAATGCCGTCGGCGCCGTCGTCGGTCAGGTGCGCACCAGCGTTACCGTTTTCGTCACTATGCCGGAAGACGGCATCTATGTGCTGAACGGAGCCGGTGAGAGCCTGCGCTTCACCGATGAGGACCGGAGTTTCGCCGATGCCCGCTCGCGTGCCGCCGAGGCCGCGATGGCGCAGGCAAGGCTCAATGGTGCCGTGGACCTCGTGTTGGCGATGGATGAGCAGGTGGATGCGCCTGAAGTCGAGGGCAATCGAAAACTGATCGAGGCGCGGTTCATCGCGACGGCGAGCGGCCGCCCGCGAATCGCCACGAATTGATTTTTTCCCAGAGCGCATAAATCTTTCGAACTATTGCCAAATTGACGGAAGCGAAACCATCGGCAAAGTGGCAGCATGTGAAAAATGAGCCAAAAGATGGCCTTGAGGAGTATTTGGCATGAGCCGCATTGAGACGAACGGGCTTCAGATCGAATCGGTACTATATGATTTTCTCGTCAAGGAGGCTCTTCCGGGCTCAGGCGTGGACGCCGATGCCTTCTTCGCCGGCTTCTCCAAGATCGTCCACGATCTCGCGCCGAGGAACCGCGAGCTGCTCGCCAAGCGTGACCGCATGCAGGAAGCGCTCGACGACTGGTATCGCAAGAACGGCGCGCCTGTCGATCTCTCCGCCTACGAGGCTTTCCTTCGCGACATCGGCTACATCGTGCCCGAAGGCCCGGCCTTTACGATTTCGACCGCCAATGTCGACCCGGAAATATCAGAAATCGCCGGCCCGCAGCTCGTCGTTCCCGTCATGAATGCCCGCTATGCCCTGAATGCCGCCAACGCGCGCTGGGGATCGTTGTATGACGCCCTCTACGGCACCGACGCCATTCCCGAGACCGATGGCGCCGAGAAGGGCAGGACCTATAACCCCAAGCGCGGCGAGAAGGTCATCGCCTGGGTCCGCGATTTCCTCGATTCCGCCGTGCCGCTGGCCGGCGCAAGCTGGAAGGACGTCAGCGGCCTTGCTGTAAAGGATGGCGCGCTGGCGATCACGACGAAGGGCGGCGCCGCAAAATTGGCTGATGGCAGCCATTTCGCCGGTTATCTCGGCGATGCGGCCAATCCCTCGCATATCCTCTTGAAGCAGAACGGCATCCATATCGAAGTCGTCGTCGATGCCGGCACCGATATCGGCAAGGTCGACCCGGCAAACATTTCCGATGTCCGCCTGGAATCGGCGATCACGACGATCATGGACTGCGAGGATTCGATCGCGGCCGTCGATGCCGAGGACAAGGCCGAGGTCTACCGCAACTGGCTCGGCCTGATGACGGGCGATCTGACCGAGGAAGTCGCCAAGGGCGGCAAGACCTTCACGCGCCGGCTCAACCCGGATGTCACCTATACGGCGCCGGATGGCAGCAGCTTCGATCTGCATTGCCGCTCGCTGATGCTGGTGCGCAATGTCGGTCACCTGATGACCAATCCGGCGATTCTCGACCGTGACGGCAACGAGGTGCCGGAAGGCATCATGGATGCCACTATTACCGGCCTGATCGCGCTCTACGACATCGGTCCGAACGGCCGCCGCAAGAATTCACGCGCCGGCTCCATGTATGTCGTGAAGCCGAAGATGCATGGCCCCGAGGAAGTCGCCTTCGCGGTCGATATCTTTTCGCGCGTCGAGGACCTGCTTGGGATGCCCAGTAATACCATCAAGATGGGCATCATGGATGAGGAGCGCCGCACGACGGTCAACCTCAAGGAAGCGATCCGTGCCGCCCGCGAGCGCGTCGTCTTCATCAATACCGGCTTCCTCGATCGCACCGGCGATGAAATCCATACTTCGATGGAAGCAGGCCCGATGATCCGCAAGGGCGACATGAAGCAGGCGGCTTGGATCGGGGCTTACGAGAACTGGAACGTCGATATCGGCCTGGAATGCGGCCTCTCCGGCCATGCCCAGATCGGCAAGGGCATGTGGGCGATGCCGGACCTGATGGCGGCCATGCTCGAGCAGAAGATCGCGCATCCGAAGGCGGGCGCGAACACCGCCTGGGTGCCATCTCCGACGGCGGCGACGCTGCACGCCACCCATTATCATCGCGTCAATGTCGCTGAAGTCCAGCAGGGCCTGAAGAGCCGCGGCCGCGCCAAGCTTTCCGACATCCTCTCCGTGCCGGTTGCCTCGCGGCCGAACTGGACGCCGGAGGAAATCCAGCGCGAGATCGACAACAATTCTCAAGGGATCCTCGGCTATGTCGTGCGCTGGGTCGATCAGGGCGTCGGCTGCTCCAAGGTGCCCGACATCAACAATATCGGCCTCATGGAAGACCGCGCCACCCTGCGCATCTCGGCGCAGCACATGGCCAACTGGCTGCACCACAAGGTCATCAGCGAAGAGCAGATCGTCGAAACGATGAAGCGCATGGCTGCCGTGGTCGATCAGCAGAATGCCGGTGATCCGCTCTACAGGCCGATGGCCGGCAATTTCGACGGTTCGATCGCCTTCCAGGCGGCCCTCGATCTCGTCCTCAAGGGCAGAGAGCAGCCGAACGGCTACACCGAGCCCGTCCTGCACCGCCGCCGCATCGAGCTGAAGGCGAAGCAGGTGGGGTGAACCATTCTGTCCATCGGAGGCCGCCTCGATCCTTCGAGGCCTTGTCGCCTGCGCTGGCGCTTCGACGGCAAGGCGCCTCAGGATGAGGTGGAAAGAGCTCTGCGGCTAGAGTATCCGTGTTGGTCAAGTAGGGGTTGCCGTCCATTCTCGGCCGTCCCTGAGCAATGCGTTTGCGAGCACGATGAGCTTTCGCATGATGGCTGTGATGGCAACCTTCGGTGCTTTTCCGGCAGCTTTGAGCTGGTCGTATTTTGCCTTGAGGTCGGGATTGAAGCGCATAGCGACAAGCGCCGGCATGTAGAGTGCCTGTCGCAGCTTTGCCCGGCCGCCGCGGATGAAGGCACGGCCGGTCCATGTCCCGGACTGCCGTGCGACGGGAGCCAGGCCAGCAAGCGAGGCTGCTTGGCCGTGGGCGAGCGTGCCGAGTTCGGGCATGTCGATGAGAAGCGCGAAGGCGGTGGTTGCTGAGATGCCGGGGATCGAAATGAGGCTTTCGAAGCGTCTTGCGAGGACGAGATTGTCCTTGATGAGCATCATGATCTCCCTTTCGATCGCGGCCATCTGGCGTTCGATCTGCCTGAGTTGCTCGGCGTTGTGACGCTTGAGCACGGTCAAAGTCAGGTTCTTTGCCCTGTTCTTGGCGGCGGTGCGGTTCTTGACCAGCGCCTCGCGGGCCATGTGCAAGTCCTTGAGGTCGTTGAGGATCGGGCTGCGTGCCGGCCGTGCTTCGAGTTCAAGGAGTGCCCCCATGCGCGCCAGCATAGCGGCGTCCAGCCGATCGGTCTTGGCGAGCTTGCCCGTGGCTTCGGCAAAACGCCGTGCCTGGCGTGGATTAACCTTGACGAGGGCCGCGCCTGCCGCAGCCAGCCGACGCTCGAAGGCCCGGTGATAAGGGCCTGTCGGTTCATAGACGATGCGTGTGTCATGAATGGTCTCAAGCTGGCCGAGCCAGCTCATGAAAGCTCCGTGGCCGACACTGTCGTTGGCGAAGCGGCGGATCGCGCCGTCGCTCATCCGGTGGGCATCGAGATGATCTTTCGAGATATCGACGCCAATGGTATCCTTTGTCATCTTTCGCTTGTCCTCTGCTTGTCGTCCGGAGCCAAACTCCGGGTATCCGTTCAGGACCAAAGAGAAAGACGAGGGCGATCCGACTCTAGCTCGACCCGTCAAACGGTCTGCGTTTCAACGATCCGACCCTCGCCGCTGTGGGAGGGCGGCTACCCTCTCTCAGCGGCTCATTCTTCGCCTGTTCGGCAGCAAAAGTCATAAGACAAGCCCTTCAGCTTTTCACAGAAACTCTGAACCGCTCTATCTCTTTGTTATCTAGCAATTCCGGACGGAAAACCGCTGCGCACTTTTCCTGGAATTGCTTGGGAAAAAGATCAGCCCTCATCCTGAGCGCAGCCGAAGGCGGAGCCTCGAAGGACGAGGGCGGATGAGGCGGCATGGCGTCGACCCAGTTCTTCAAACAAAAAGGCCGCCGGATTTCGATCCGACGGCCTTTTCAAATTCCGATTGCCAGCAATTACTGGATAACGACGACCTTGGTGCTGTGACCCGGCAGGACGCGGCTATAGAGGTCGATGACGTCCTGGTTCATCAGGCGAATGCAGCCCGAGGAAGCGGCGGTGCCGATCGACGCCCATTCCGGCGTGCCGTGCAGGCGGAACAGCGTGTCCTGGCCCTTGTCATTGTAGAGATACATGGCGCGCGCGCCGAGCGGGTTCGACAGGCCGGGGTTCATGCCGCCATCAACATATTTGGCGATTTCCGGACGGCGGACGGCCATTTCCTTCGGCGGATGCCAGCTCGGCCATTCCTGCTTCCAGGCAACGTAAGCCGTGCCCGACCAGGCAAAGCCCTGCTTGCCGACGCCGATGCCGTAACGCATCGCTTCGCCATTGCCGAGGATGTAGTAGAGATGGCGCTCGCGCGTGTTGACGATAATCGTGCCTTCAGTCTCGTCGGACTTGTAGGAAACGATCTGTCGGCGGAACTGCGGCTTCACCTTCTGGATCGGGATCGCCGGCAGCTGGAAGCCGTTGTCGCTCGTGACGCCATAATCGCTGTCGAACGTCTTGATGGCGTCGGTAGCGGGAGCGGCAATGGTGGCGGGGTTGGCGATGGCGGAGGGCTTGGCTGCCGCAGGGATGGCATAGCCAGCCGTTGCGAGCGTTGCGACAAGGCCGAGTGCGGTCATAGCATTACGGATGCGCATGGAAGTCTCTTGAAATTTCGTGGCGGGGAACGGATGGTTATCAACCATCTTTGTCTACAGTTTATTTTCCATTAAACTTGGCTTTGCAAGCGGCTGTGGCACTACAAAAATAGCGCCGATGCGCAAATTAGAGGGACATGGTTTTTTTGCAACAACGCTTGCCCTGTCCCCGAGGCAATTCATGACCATTTTGAACGTTTACAATAACAATCCGTTAATAGATGGCCGGCAGTCGGAAAGGGCCATGCTTGTACGCAAGGGCGTGCAACTATTACTGCACGACATGCGCCATGCGGTCTTGCCGGAGTTGCCGCTTGCCAGCGGTCGCCGTGCCGATCTCATCAGCATTTCGGAAAAGGGCGAGGTCTGGATTATCGAGATCAAGACGTCGATCGAGGATTTCCGTGTCGACCGTAAATGGCCCGAATACCGGCAGCATTGCGACCGGATGTTCTTTGCGACGCACAAGGACGTGCCGCTGGATATCTTCCCGGAGGATTGCGGACTGTTTCTATCCGATGGCTACGGCGCCCATATGCTCCGCGAGGCGCCGGAGCATCGCCTGCCGCCGGCGACGCGTAAGTCGGTGACGCTTAACTTCTCGCGCGCGGCCGCCCAGCGCCTGCTGCTGGCCGAATGGGCGACGGGCAAAGATTTTGCCTTCTCCCCCCGGGGAGAAGGTGCCCGAAGGGCGGATGAGGGGGGCGAGGAGCTTTAGCTCAGAGCGCTCCTTAAACCCGCGCACCACGCGGTCTTCTTCTCACCCAGGCGAAGGCGCTATTTCGGCGCGCGCTTGGCGAGGATGCGCTGCAGCGTGCGGCGATGCATGTTGAGGCGGCGGGCCGTCTCGGAAACATTGCGCTCGCACATTTCGTAAACGCGCTGGATGTGTTCCCAGCGGACCCGATCGGCCGACATCGGGTTCTCGGGCACTTCAGCCTTTTCGCCGGGGCGCTGCGTCAGCGCGGCATAGACGTCGTCCGCGTCGGCGGGCTTGGCGAGATAGTCGAGCGCGCCGAGCTTGACGGCGGTCACCGCCGTCGCGATGTTGCCATAGCCTGTGAGGACAACGATATGCGTATCGTCGCGCCGCTGGCGGATCGCCTCGATCACGTCCAGTCCGGTGCCGTCGCCCAGACGAAGGTCGACCACGGCGTATTTGGGCGGGTTCGCCTTGGACTTGGCAACGCCTTCCGCCACCGATTCCGCCGTCTCGACTGCAAAGCCGCGCGTTTCCATCGCGCGTGCGAGCCGGCGCAGAAACGGGCCGTCGTCGTCGACGATTAGCAATGTGGCATCCGGGCCGATATGGGCCGCGGCATCCTTCGCTTCCGCGTATGGGGCAGCGCTCTCTTTTTCCGTCATTTTATCTTCTATCCCGGCGACCATACGCCTGCATATTCAACCGATTTTGACGATCGCTGTTTTAAGCCGTGAAAATCATTTTGTCGAATTACTGTCGATCAGCACGCGCGGCCATTCGACGCGGACGCGCGCTCCCGGCGCCTCCGGATCGCGATTGCTGAAGGAAAGCGCGGCACCCGACCGTTCGAGTAGCGTCTTGGCGATGAAGAGGCCGAGCCCGAGGCCGCCGGCGGTATCGTCCCGCTGGCGCGATGTGACGTAGGGCTCGCCGATCCGCGCCAGTATTTCGGGCGAATAGCCGTTGCCGTCGTCCTCGATGACGATAGTAAGAGTGCTGACAGTATATTCCACCGTGATGGTCACTGTCTTGCGGGCATAGTCGACTGCATTTTCGATGAGGTTGCCGAGGCCGTACATGATGCCGGCATTGCGGTTGAGGACAGGTTCGCCGGAGCGCGGGCTTTTCTCGATCAGCTCCAGCGCGATCCCGAATTCGCGGTGCGGCGCGATGATCTCTTCCATCATGGAGGAGAGCGTCAGCCGCCGCATATGCGCCTCGTCTTCGGAGGAAAGCGTCGTCAGCCGGCGCAGGATGTCGCGGCAGCGTTCGCTCTGGCTGCGCAGCAGCGCCACATCCTCGCGGAAGCGATCGTCCTCGCGAAGTTCGCGTTCCATCTCCTTGGCAACGACGCTGATGGTCGCAAGCGGCGTGCCGAGCTCGTGCGCCGCGGCCGCCGCCAGCCCGTCGAGCTGCGACAGGTGCTTTTCCCGCTGCAGCACCAGTTCCGTTGCCGAGAGCGCGTCGGCGAGCTGCGAAGCCTCCATCGAGACGCGATAGGCATAGAAGGCGGCAAAGGCCATGGTGGAGGCGATCGAGCACCAGACGCCGAGCTGCATCACATTGTGGACGTTGACCGAGACGCCTTCATACCAGGGAAGCGGAAAGGGCGAGAAGGCAAGCCCGGTGATGCAGATCATAGCAAGCAGGATCAGCGGCATGCTGTAGCGGATCGGCTGCGATGCGAAGGAAATGATGACGGGCACGCAGACCAGCGCCGAGAAGGGATTGGCAAGGCCGCCGGTGATCAGCAGCAGCCCGCAAAGCTGCAGGAGATCGAGGCTGAGCAGGGCGAAGGCTGCCGGCGGCTCCAGCCGGTGCGTCGGCGGATAGCGCAGTGTCAGGAAGAAGTTGATCCAGGCAAGGCAGGCGATCAGCACGCAGCAGGGCAGGAGCGGCATCGGGAATTTCAGCCAGAAGGCGACGATCATGACGGTCACCGTCTGGCCGCCGACGGCAAGCCAGCGCAGGCGCACCAGCGTCTGCAGCCTCAGCCGCCGGCTGGTGTGGTGGTCATCCTGTGCCTTGATCTCGGCTTCGGAGAGTTTTTCCAGTCCTCGGAAGAAGCGTGCCATTGTCAGGTCCCCCGTGGCTTGACGCGTGTGGTCGGCAGGGCATCGGCCGGATCTTCCGGCCAGGGATGCCTCGGGTAGCGCCCGCGCATGTCGGCGCGCACATCCTTCCAGGATCCCGCCCAGAAGCCGGGCAGGTCGCGCGTCGTCTGAATCGGCCGGTGCGCCGGCGATGTCAGTTCCAGCACCAGAGGCAACCGGCCGCCGCCGATCGCCGGATGCTGCTTCAATCCGAACAGCTCCTGGACGCGAATGGTCAAGAGCGGTTCCTCGCCGTCATATTGTATGGGATGGCGCTGGCCGGTCGGCGCCTCAAAATGCGTCGGCGCCATCCGGCCGAGATCGCGCTGCAGCTCATGCGGCACCAGCGACATCAGCCCATTGGAAAGCCCGCCGGCCGAGATGTCTGAGAGGCCGCGCGCTTCCGTCTGAAATGGCGTGAACCAGTCATCCAGCCGCGCAAGCAGGGCCTCGTCGCTGACATCGGGCCAGGGTTCGCCGATCGTCCGGTGCAGGAAGCCGATCCTTTCCCGCAGCTGCGCGGCTTCCTTGGAAAAAGGCAGGACGCCGATCCCCAGCTCGCGAATACCTTCGGCCAGCGCCCTGGCCGCCTGCTCGCCGGAGGGGCGCGGCAGGGGCGTTTCCTCGAAGATGATGGCGCCAAGCCGCGTCGCCCGCCGCGCCCGCACCTGACGGCTGGCTCTATCGAAAAAGCTCTGGTCTTCGGTGCGGATCTCGCCTGGCAGATGCTCTTCCACCTCGGCGCGGGAAATCTCGGCCGCGGCGAGAATGCGCGCCTGCGCGGCGCGGCCGGTCAGGTCGGCAATGACAAGCATCTGCGAACCGGCAAGGCGTTCGGTTTCCGGCAGCTCCGCGCCGCGCCCGTTCGCCATGACGAAGCGTCCCCGCCCGCCGCGCTGCAGGGCGATCCGATCGGGGAAGGCATGCAGGAGCAGCGCACCGGCGAGCGGGAGAGTGGAAGCCGCGCCGGTATTGCCGCCGGCAGCCTGGGCGAGGCGTCCGGCCAGGCGGCGCGAGGCCTCCGCCCGTTCGCCTCTCTCCGTCTTGAAGCGCCGCAGCCGGTCTTCCAGGTCGATGCTTTGTCCGCCGAGGCCCTGTTCCGTCAGCAGCACGGAGAGCAACGCCGCCTCGCGCGCCTGGCCGAATTCGGCGGCCGAAATCACCATGGCCGCCAGCCGCGGCGGCAGGGCCAGTTCGCGCATCAGCCGGCCACACGCCGTCAGCCCGTTTTCGGCGTCGAGCGCTCCCAGCTGCCGCAGCAAGGTCCGCGCCTCGGCAAGCGTTATCGCCGGCGGCTGGTCGACGAAGGCAAGCGTCGCCGGATCCTGCACGCCCCAATGAGCCAGATCGAGCGCAAGGCCTGAAAGATCGCTGGAAAGGATCTGCGGCGGCGTAAAGGCAGGCAGAGCCGCCGTCTGGCCCGGATGCCACAGGCGGATGGCGATGCCCGGCTCGGTTCGCCCGGCGCGGCCGGCGCGCTGATCGGCCGAGGCGCGCGATACGCGCACCGTCTCGAGCCGCGTGATGCCGGTCGAAGCCT
>NZ_CP032684.1:75000-220000 GCF_003627795.1 Rhizobium sp. CCGE531
CTGGATGCCTACAAACAGTCGGAGCCCGCAAGGGTGACGGCGTACCTTTTGTATAATGGGTCAACGACTTAGTGTAACAAGCAAGCTTAAGCCGGTAGGTGTAGGCGAAGCGAAAGCGAGTCTGAATAGGGCGATATAGTTTGTTGCATTAGACCCGAAACCGAGTGATCTAGCCATGAGCAGGTTGAAGGTTGGGTAACACCAACTGGAGGACCGAACCCGCATCTGTTGCAATAGATTGGGATGACTTGTGGCTAGGGGTGAAAGGCCAATCAAACTCGGAAATAGCTGGTTCTCCGCGAAATCTATTTAGGTAGAGCGTCTGACGAATACCCCCGGGGGTAGAGCACTGGATGGGCTATGGGGACTCACCGTCTTACTGATCCTAACCAAACTCCGAATACCGGGGAGTACTATCAGGCAGACACACGGCGGGTGCTAACGTCCGTCGTGAAAAGGGCAACAACCCTAACCTCCAGCTAAGGTCCCCAAGTCATGGCTAAGTGGGAAAGGATGTGAGGATCCCAAAACAACCAGGATGTTGGCTTAGAAGCAGCCATCATTTAAAGAAAGCGTAACAGCTCACTGGTCTAGTCAAGGGTCTTTGCGCCGAAAATGTAACGGGGCTGAAGCCATGCACCGAAGCTGAGGATTTGCAGCAATGCAAGTGGTAGCGGAGCGTTCCGTAAGCCTGTGAAGGGGTACCTGTGAGGGGCCCTGGAGGTATCGGAAGTGCGAATGTTGACATGAGTAACGATAAAGAGGGTGAGAGACCCTCTCGCCGAAAGACCAAGGGTTCCTGCTTAAAGTTAATCTGAGCAGGGTTAGCCGGCCCCTAAGACGAGGCGGACACGCGTAGTCGATGGGAACCACGTTAATATTCGTGGGCCTGGTGGTAGTGACGGATTGCTTAACTTGTTCACACTTATTGGATTGTGTGGGCGGGGACGCGGTTCCAGGAAATAGCTCCACCGTATAGACCGTACCCGAAACCGACACAGGTGGTCAGGTAGAGTATACCAAGGCGCTTGAGAGAACTATGTTGAAGGAACTCGGCAAATTGCACGCGTAACTTCGGAAGAAGCGTGACCCTTATGTACGCAAGTATGTGAGGGTGGCACAGACCAGGGGGTAGCGACTGTTTACCAAAAACACAGGGCTCTGCGAAGTCGCAAGACGACGTATAGGGTCTGACGCCTGCCCGGTGCTGGAAGGTTAAGAGGAGGGGTGCAAGCTCTGAATCGAAGCCCCAGTAAACGGCGGCCGTAACTATAACGGTCCTAAGGTAGCGAAATTCCTTGTCGGGTAAGTTCCGACCTGCACGAATGGCGTAACGACTTCCCCGCTGTCTCCAACATAGACTCAGTGAAATTGAATTCCCCGTGAAGATGCGGGGTTCCTGCGGTCAGACGGAAAGACCCCGTGCACCTTTACTATAGCTTTACACTGGCATTCGTGTCGGCATGTGTAGGATAGGTGGTAGGCTTTGAAGCAGGGACGCCAGTTCTTGTGGAGCCATCCTTGAAATACCACCCTTATCGTCATGGATGTCTAACCGCGGTCCGTCATCCGGATCCGGGACAGTGTATGGTGGGTAGTTTGACTGGGGCGGTCGCCTCCGAAAGAGTAACGGAGGCGCGCGATGGTGGGCTCAGACCGGTCGGAAATCGGTCGTCGAGTGCAATGGCATAAGCCCGCCTGACTGCGAGACTGACAAGTCGAGCAGAGACGAAAGTCGGTCATAGTGATCCGGTGGTCCCGCGTGGAAGGGCCATCGCTCAACGGATAAAAGGTACGCCGGGGATAACAGGCTGATGACCCCCAAGAGTCCATATCGACGGGGTTGTTTGGCACCTCGATGTCGGCTCATCGCATCCTGGGGCTGGAGCAGGTCCCAAGGGTTTGGCTGTTCGCCAATTAAAGCGGTACGTGAGCTGGGTTCAGAACGTCGTGAGACAGTTCGGTCCCTATCTGCCGTGGGTGTAGGAATATTGACAGGATCTGTCCCTAGTACGAGAGGACCGGGATGGACATATCTCTGGTGGACCTGTTGTCCTGCCAAGGGCATAGCAGGGTAGCTACATATGGAATGGATAACCGCTGAAGGCATCTAAGCGGGAAACCAACCTGAAAACGAGTGTTCCCTATCAGAGCCGTGGAAGACGACCACGTTGATAGGCCGGGTGTGGAAGTGCGGCAACGCATGAAGCTTACCGGTACTAATAGCTCGATTGGCTTGATCGTTCCCATTGCCAGTGCTCATCAGACGAACGTAAACGTTCATCTGCATTGAGTTTTGTCCTCACGCTGTCGCGATCTTCGATCGCTACGCTGCGGACGGCGCGCCGGACGTCCGGCGACGCGCTTTGCGCTTGCGGACTTTGTCCGGAAACGCACCAAAGACGTGTTCAAATAGACAAACGAAGTGAAAACTTCACCAGCTTCTCATCGCGCTAAACCCGCAAGGTTTAGCGTGCAGGGCATAAACCGCTGGCGCGGTTTAGCCCGAAGTTGCGCTTTGCCGACCTGGTGGTTATGGCGGGGTGGCCGCACCCGTTCCCTTTCCGAACACGGCCGTGAAACGCCCCTGCGCCCATGGTACTTCGTCTTAAGACGCGGGAGAGTAGGTCGCTGCCAGGTCTGCCAAACGCAACTTCACGCTAAACCGCATCGGCGGTTTATGCGTCGCTAAATTGCATAAGCAATTTATGCCTCACACAATCTTCTCATCACAAACGCGATAAACCCAAAAGGGTTACGCTGAAACGGCCTAGCCGTGTTACAATAGGCCGCTTCAAGCGGCCTTTGTCGCTTCTGAAAAGCAAGACATTACCCCTTACACACCTGAAATACGGTGCCACGGGCGCGACAAATCCTCCGGATTTGCGCTGAGAATACACGATAAACGGCTGAAGCGGTTTACGTGGATAAAGCATGAACCGCTTTGCGGTTCACGCAAGCGCGATAAACCCTTCGGGTTTACGCTGACGCGACAAACCGCAAAGCGGTTTGCGCTGGTGACGCGGGGTGGAGCAGCCCGGTAGCTCGTCAGGCTCATAACCTGAAGGCCGCAGGTTCAAATCCTGCCCCCGCAACCAAATACACGAGAGCCCGCCATCGCGCGGGCGTTCGTGTATTTGCTAACGGGTCGAGCATTTAACGCCTCATCACAAGCCCGTAAGCAGCCAGAGCCAACGCCGCGGCTTTTGCCGATATCGGATACGGCACGATCCGCCAGCACACCCTCCGAAACTTCAATAGTTTGTGAGCTGGGCAATCTGATATCGCGCTTCAGTTTCGTCTATAGAGGAACGAGGGCAGGAAAAATGGTGCCCGCAGGAGGGCGACGAACTGCTCGCGCAACTACGTCATCTGCGAGATCGAGGATGCGCTCCCGACTTCTATGTCGTGGCTCCGTTCGTCGTGGTGCAGGATCGCATGCGGGACGTATTGCGTTCCAGCGGCTTGCTCGATGGATGGGTCGAGAACCCGTATCAGTGGGGCAGGGACCGGATCGCGACGGTCCATACCGTTCAGGGCCGCGAGGCGGAGGCCGTCTTTTTCATTCTGGGTGCTCCGGACGCCCAGCAGCGGGGCGCGCGCGGTTGGGCTGGCGGTCGTCTCAATTTGCTGAACGTCACGGCGACAAGGGCGAAGGAAGCTCTTTACGTGGTGGGCCAACCGGAGCCTCTGGAAAACAGCAGGCGTTTTCCAGTCGCTTGATGATTTCCTCGGATGACCAGGATCGCATTCGGAAACAGTCGCTGATCGCAGAATTTATGAAACTCGTATCAAGAAGACCATGAGGTTCATCACGCTTCGGCCAGGCGAAATTGTTATCCTCCTACAAGCGGCGTTTCCATTTCGAGAGACTTCGCTCGCTCTATTACTTCCTAAAGCGCCGTTTGATTCTGAATGGATTTCTCAAGACGTCCGGCCGCCGAAATGACCACGGCGGTCAGCCATGCTCAAGGCTGCGGAGGATGGATCATATCGCGCGCGTATGAAAGTCCGATGCCATAGCCACCAGCGTGGGCTTCAACAATCCCTCTGGCTCCGGCATAGGTTTCGTGCCTTGTCCAGTCTCTTTGAAGTTCAAGGAGAACTTGAATCCACGATGTCATCGTCGCCCCTGCCGCCTCCATTCGCCGTAAGGCAAGAAAATGACTGTCAGGGGTCAAACCCCCACAGGCGTCGGCAACGACAGAGACGTCGTAACCCTCCTCAATGGCAGATAGGACCGGAAACGATACGCACGCCTCGGTCAGGAGGCCTGAAACAAGGAGGCGCTTACGGCCGGTTGCGACAACGGCCGCACGCGCCGTCTCGTCCTCCCAAAGATTCATGTTCCGGCGCTCGACCGCCTTTATGTCGCCGATCACAGCCTGGATCGCCGGCATAACGGGTCCGCTATAAACAATCGAGGCGGATGTGGAGGCGATGATCGGCAGTTCGAACAGCTTGGCTGTCTTTGCAAGCGCCACGACGTTTCCGAGGAGTGTTTGACGAGCGATGGATTCGACCCCGAAGGCCAGACCGGCCTGCTGGTCGATCAGAAGAAGTGCGCAATCGTGCGGCGTAATCAAGGGCAACTCAGCCATGTGGGTTCCAATTCTCCATTTTGAGACGGCGAGAGACTAGCTAATGCTTCATCCGGCTTCTTGGACCCCGCTATCGCTATTTGGAATATCTTCCTCCTCCATTCTCGTAAAATCATAATCGCGCCGAGCGTAGCCTGTCAGTAATTCATCCAATGTCGCCTGGCCGGACGCGAAAGCGGATGAATAGCTATCTTTGACGGATTGGAATGATCATGGGTCTTTTGCCCGATAGCAGTATTATCGTCCAATTCAATTGGCGACGTTTTCGGTAAACAGTGCCATTGCGCTGCACTCGCGGCCAAGCTCGTTTCGTTCTAATTCCGGCGCAACGCATAACCAGAGACAAGGTAAGAACCGAACCAAATGTCAGTGGAATCGACATACGAATTTCTCGTCCTTCTGCTGATGGCGACGATCGTGCTCGAGCTTGTTGCGCGGCGTTTGCATCTACCGCCGGCCGCGGCTCTCATCATCGGCGGGATCGTTCTTGCGCTGATGCCCGGCGTTCCGGCGATCAAGATCGATCCGGAAATTGTCATGCTGATCTTTCTGCCGCCGCTCCTGATGAGCGGTGCATATTTCACCGTATGGTACGAATTTAAGAAGCACTTTGCCGAGATAGCCTCTCTCGCGCTTGGCGCCGTGATATTTACGACATTGACCGTTGGAATCGTGTTTCACTTCCTCTTGCCTGGATTGCCATGGGCCGTGGGTTTCGCATTGGGCGCGATTGTCTCGCCACCGGATGCTGTCGCCGCCGGAGCGGTGCTCGAAAGGCTTCATCTTCCGAGCCGAGTTTCGGCTCTTCTGGAAGGCGAGAGCTTGGTCAACGACGCCAGCGGACTTGTGTTGTTACGCTTCGCCGTGGCAGCGACCTTGACCGGCACCTTCAGTATCCCCGAGGCTCTCGTATCTTTCTCATGGGTGACGTCCGGAGGCGTGCTCGTCGGTCTCGTCGTCGGTTGGACCGGTGTTTGGGTGATCCGTCGGTTGCGCGACAGCGAGCTGATCATCACAGCAACGCTCCTGCTCGCCGCGATTTCCTACATCAGCGCCGAACGTCTTAACAGCTCGGGAGTCCTGTCGACGGTCGCAACCGGGCTTATCCTCGGATTCCATCAGCACGAAACCTTTTCAGCTTCGACCCGCGTGCGAGCTCAAGCGTTTTGGAAGGCATTGGTTTTTCTACTGGAGTCCCTTGTTTTCATACTGGTCGGACTCTCGCTTCGAGGCGTTCTCGATCGGATCTCTGGAGCCGGACAGGGCATCGGCGATCTTGCTATCCCGGTCTCAGCCGTTGTTTTCACGGTGATCATGGCACGGTTTGTCTGGTTGTTTGGGACAGGAGCGTTAAAACGCGTCCTGCCGCGTCCCAAGCGCAGAGAGCCTTCGTCACTCGCAACCACAACAATCATAAGCTGGGCGGGTATGCGCGGCGTGGTGACATTGACTGGCGCGTTGTCGCTTCCGGAACAGATACCGGGAAGGGACATAATCCTCATTGCCGCGTTCGTTGTGATCATCGTCACAGTTTTGGTCCAAGGCTCAACTTTAGGCCCGCTTGCCGCTCTCCTCAAATTGGCCAGCCCCGCCGAAGAACAGTGCTTACGCGAAAATGAAGCTTCCGCGTGGAGGCGCGTGGCGGAAGCACAGTATCGCGCGATCCTGAAGTGCTCGCAGAACGAGGATGGCAGTGAAAAGCATCCCCGCCTCCTTGAACAGTACAGGCATCGGGCGGAGGTCGCCGCACAATACGAAGCTGACCGGGACGCGCATGAGAGCATCAAGGTTGATCACTTCAGGGCGGTTCTCGACGCGCTTCAGGCGGGTCGTGCCGAAATCCTGCGGATGCATAGGGCTGGCGAAATCCATGATCGCGTCATGCGGGATCTCGAACATGAGCTTGACCTTCAGGAGATCGCCGCGGAGAACAGACTTTGATCTGCTGGGCCTCCGGATAGAATCGGCGCCCCTTATCCCTACGTCGGCTCATTACGCAAATATCGTACTGAGAATAGAAAATTAGCCATATTCAGTCCAATTTTGCGGATTCGTGGCCTTTTCGGCTGAGGCCGTAAGATTGTACAAGATAGTTGTGGTCGTTATCGTAACGCTTGTTCTTGCTGCGGTTGAAACCTGATTTTCCGCGAGAATGAGCATTGCGCGGGTATTCAGCAGAATTAATATTGTCTGCTGCAACCGAAATGTTCTCACGGATGCCACAGGCGCGGAGGCGTCTTGGAGGAGAGGGATTGAGCCTGGACTATCAACTGAAAACGCTCGGCCCGTATTTCGGCCTTCCCGAGGCTGCCGCGCTGCACACGGTGCCTGTCAGAGCTTCATCGATTTGCGTTACGAGAATAGCCAAGGATGTCTCGGGTGGTGAGAGGCCGATTGTCTCCCTTCCCGTGTGCGACGCCTATTTCCTGATGGTCTACACCAAGGAGGCGCATCATTGCGATATCCTGCCCGATGGGACCAGGACGCTGCCGCGAAAGTTCGGGCGGGGATCGGTCTGCCTTGTCGATCTTTCCGACGGGGCGTCAATCGTCTTATACGCCGGCCTTCATTCAGTTACTTTTTTGCTGCCAAAGACGCTTATAGAGGAGGTCGGGGAGTTATCCAGCGCAAGTCCGAAAATCGAGCTGCGGTGTCGAAGAGGCGAGAGAGATCCGGTTCTAAGCAATCTCACCGACGTCGTCCTTTCCCTCTTTGATCGAGAGACCGGTTCGCGGGAAGCGCTCCTGAAACACCTGGCAATCGCGATCTGTTCTCATCTGATCGAGGACCCCCTCGGTGAGACGACGGCTGGCGCGGACGACGCGATCCTTCCCTACAATCGCGAGGCTGCGGCAAAAGAGTTCATGAGAAAAAACCTTGCCCGTGAATTGTCCGTCGCGGAAATTGCCGCGGCGGCTGGCCTCTCCGCTAATCATTTCTCACAGGGATTTAAGAAAGTAACCGGTATCACGCCCCATCAGTGGCTGATGCATGCGCGCGTGGGCGCTGCAAAGGAGCTACTACGCGGAAGCGAGTCATCGCTGAAAGCGATCGCGAACGCGTGCGGATTCGTGGATCAAAGTCATTTTACGAAGGTTTTCTCCCGTGAAACCGGTATGACACCGGCAGTCTGGCGTGCCGGGTGCCTTAACTAATTTAAGTCGAGCGAAAGGAGCGTTTCGTAAAAAAGTCGTTGGAATTTACCAGTGAAATGCTCTACCGTTATAGTTGATATGGGGTGGCTGGCCGGAGTGGACATTGGAAAGAGAATCGGAGGGTGGTAACCCGCCCAGAACGCCTGTTCCCAGTCAATGGATGATGAAGGCGTCGGCTATCACGGTCACGCGCCTGTGCTACGACAAGGATGATCTTCCGATCGCTCCGTCGAGCAAACGCGACGAGGCGGTCTCTGTCATCACTCAGTTGACCGATTTCAGAATGCACCGACTTTGGAAGAACAACGAGCTCATTTTCGAAGGCGGGCATCCCAAAGGCGCGATCGCTATTACCGATCTCAGAAATGAATGGCAGTGCCATCATCTCTCGCCGTTCGATAATTTGAGGTTCAATATCCCGCTGTCCTTTGTGCGCTCTTTCCTGGAGGATATCGGCCGCCCGCAATTCGACGGATTCGACTGTCGGCCCGGCACCAGGGACGACGTCATTCTTGGCCTTGCTCAGGCCGTCTTGCCTTATCTCGTCAACCGGCACGAGGCCAATCAGTTATTTTTTGAGCAAATCAGTTTGGTTCTTTTGACGCATCTGACGCATACCTACGCCAGCCAGTATTTTCCGACGAGCAGGAATGGCGTCCTGGCGCCATGGCAGGAAAAAAGAGTGCTGGAGTTCTTGACGGCCAACGCCTTCAGGCAGGTCTCGATCACGGAACTCGCCGAACTCTGCAACCTGTCGCGCAGTTATTTTAACAGGGCATTCAAGGAGACATTCGGCCGGACACCATACCGCTGGGTCATGGAGTATCGGATTTCAAAGGCTAAAGATCTTCTGCTTGCCGATTTTTCGATTCAAGAAGTCGCCACAACGTGCGGCTTCGCCGATCAGAGCCATCTCACGCGGGTGTTTTCGGATATTGCTGGAGAGCCCCCTGGCAACTGGCGCCGGCAGAACCGTTTGAAACTCGGCGATAAGACCCCGTAAGATCGCAGCCGGCCAGACGCTTGCGCTTTGGCGAAAATCTTGCTGTCAGATCCCGTCTCGAGCAGGGGCTCGTCTCCTTTCGGCGCCGTTTGGTATCCGACGGCCGAAACAGTCCGAACATACAAACCATCCTTCTAAGCGACAAGAAGATTGCTGCCGTAGCGGGCATGATCCGCTCCGTCAACGCAATTTAGCTGAATGACGACGCAGTTCAGCTCCACGCTTTTGAGGAAAAAACAGTGACCGTAAACGCGACACCGACGCCGGGCTCGAAGCTTCTTACTCCGAAGGACCATACGCTCATCATGATCGACTTTCAGTCGCAGATGTCTTTTGCGACGAAGAGCATCGATGCTGTCAATCTCCGGAACAATGCAGCTCTCGTCGCCAATGGCGCCAAGGGTTTCGGCGTTTCCACCATTCTGACCACGGTTGCGGAAAAGAGCTTCTCCGGTCCGATGTTCTCCGAAATCACCGACGCGTTTCCCGGCCAGAAGCTGTTCGACCGCACCTCGATGAACACCTGGGAAGACGCTCCTGTTATCGAAGAGATCAATCGCATCGGCAAAAAGCGCATCGTGCTCTCCGGCCTGTGGACGGGCGTCTGCATCGTCGGCCCGGCGCTGTCGGCGATCGAGCAGGGCTTTGAAGTCTTCGTACTGGCCGACGCTTGCGGCGACGTCTCCGACGAAGCCCACAACCGGGCAATGGATCGCATGGTTCAAGCCGGCGCTCAGCCGATGACCTCGCTCCAGTATCTGCTCGAGCTTCAGCGCGATTGGGCGCGGACCGAGACCTACGACATGACCACGGGCATCGCCAAGAAGTTCGGTGGCTCTTACGGCCTCGGCATCATCTACGCAAAGACGATGTTCGGCGCGTCCGAAGGTCATTGAGGCGCGAATGGCCGCTCGTATTCATGCGATGCAGCGGCCTGCTCTTCGATCTTTCCCGTGGTGCACTCGCCTATGCGCCACGGCATCCCCCATTTCCTTTCTGTCATGTGCACGGAGCTCATCATGGCCGCTTCACCATCGAATAGCGCGACTGTCGTTCTTGTGCATGGGGCATGGGGAGATGCATCGAGCTGGAGATCCGTTATTTCCCTTTTGCAGAAGCAGGGCGTTGCAGTTGCAGCCGTGCAGAATCCGACCTCATCTTTGTCGGCGGATGTCGAGGCAACCCGCCACGCGCTGAACGAGATCGATGGGCCTGTCGTTCTCGCCGGTCATAGCTGGGGAGGAACCGTGATTACGGAAGCTGGCGACGACCCGAAGGTCAAGGCTTTGGTCTTTGTGGCAGCCTTCGCACCGGATGTCGGCCAATCCACGGGAGATCAGGTCGCCGCCCACGCAGCACCTCCGGGTCTGGCGGAGGTGAGCTCCGACCGCAGCGGCAGCTACATGATGAGCGTGAACGGCTGGATCAACGCTGTCGCGCAGGATCTTCCGGAACAGGATGTACGGGTTCTCGCTGCCACCCAGCCGCCGCTCGGCGCAGGCGCTTTCTCCGACAAGGTGAGCAAGACTGCCTGGGCGAGCCGCAAGAACTGGTACGTGATTTCCACCGAAGACCGAGCGGTCAGCGTAGAGCTCCAGCGGGAATTGGCAAGGAAGCTGAACGCCCGCACGACCGAACTCAAGGCCAGCCACATGTCACTGCTTTCGCAACCGGAGGCCGTTGCCTCCGTCATCCTCGAAGCAGTTGCCGACGCAACCGCCGCCTAGTTGTCGAGAAGAATTGAAAAGGACAACACCCATGAAAATCTATCTGTATTCCCTGGCAGCCGGCTTGCTTGTCGGCATCGTCTACAGCCTGCTGAATGTCCGTTCGCCGGCGCCGCCGGTCATTGCTCTTGTCGGTCTTCTGGGCATCCTCGTTGGCGAGCAGATCGTTCCCTTCGCCAAGACACTCATCAGCAAAGAACCGGCTGCCGTGTCGTGGATCCACCAGATCAAGCCGCATGTGTTCGGTCACCTGCCAAAGGGCGGCAATCCAGCGGATGTTGCCCGACAAGCTCAAGCGAATGTGGAGGAGCGGAGCTGATGACCACACGTCGTACCTTCCTCGGCGGAGCATCGAGCCTGGCATTCTCGAACCTCTTCTCATCAGCCGTTGCCGCCGATTCTCTCAAGACCGGAGTAGACACCGTGCACGCTGACCTCGTCTTTCACCATGGCCTGATCACGACCCTCGACCGTTCCAACCCGACCGCTACCGCCGTTGCGATCAAGGACGGCAAGTTCCTCGCCGTCGGCCACGACGCCGAGATCATGACGCTTGCCGGGCCTGACACGAAGGTCATCGACCTCAAGGGCAAGCGCGCGCTGCCAGGCCTGATCGATAACCACACCCACGTCGTCCGCGGCGGCCTGAACTTCAACATGGAGCTGCGCTGGGACGGCGTGCGCTCGCTCGCCGACGCTATGGACATGCTGAAGCGGCAGGTCGCGATCACCCCGCCGCCGCAATGGGTGCGTGTCGTCGGCGGCTTCACCGAGCACCAGTTCGTTGAAAAGCGCCTGCCGACCATCGACGAAATCAATGCAATCGCCCCGGATACGCCGGTCTTCCTGCTGCATCTCTATGACCGTGCGCTTCTGAACGCTGCGGCACTGCGCGCGATTGGTTATACCAAGGATACGCCGAACCCGCCCGGCGGCGAGATCACCCGCGACGGATCAGGCAATCCGACCGGCCTGCTGCTCGCCAAACCGAATGCCGGTATCCTCTATTCGACGCTCGCCAAAGGCCCGAAGCTGCCCTTCGACTACCAGGTCAATTCCACCCGTCATTTCATGCGGGAATTGAACCGTCTCGGCGTCACCGGTGTCATCGATGCCGGCGGCGGCTTCCAGAACTATCCCGACGACTACGCCGTCATCCAGAAGCTTGCCGATGAAGACCAGCTCACCGTTCGGCTGGCGTACAATCTCTTCACCCAGAAGCCAAAACAGGAGAAAGAGGATTTCCTCAACTGGACGTCCTCGGTCAAGTACAAGCAGGGCAACGACTATTTCCGCCACAATGGCGCCGGCGAGATGCTGGTCTTTTCCGCCGCCGACTTCGAGGATTTCCGCCAGCCGCGCCCGGACATGCCGCCGGAGATGGAGGGGGAGCTGGAAGAGGTCGTGCGCGTTCTCGCCGAGAACTGCTGGCCCTGGCGTCTGCATGCCACCTATGACGAGACGATCAGCCGAGCCCTCGACGTCTTCGAGAAGGTCAACCAGGACATTTCGCTCGAAGGGCTGAACTGGTTCTTCGACCACGCCGAGACCATCTCCGAACGATCGATCGACCGCATCGCAGCCCTTGGCGGCGGCATCGCCACCCAGCACCGCATGGCCTATCAGGGCGAATATTTCGTCGAACGCTACGGCCATGGCGTAGCGGAAGCGACGCCGCCGATCAGGCGCATGCTCGACAAGGGCGTCAACGTTTCCGCCGGCACGGACGCCACCCGCGTCGCCTCCTACAATCCGTGGGTCTCGCTTTCGTGGATGGTGACCGGCAAGACGGTCGGCGGCATGCAGCTTTATCCACGCGCCAACTGCCTCGACCGCGAGACGGCACTGCGCATGTGGACGGAAAAGGTCACGTGGTTTTCCAACGAAGAAGGCAAGAAGGGCCGCATCGAGAAGGGCCAGTTCGCCGATCTCATCGTGCCCGACAAAGACTTCTTCGCCTGCGCCGAGGACGAGATCTCCTTCCTCACCTCCGAACTCACCATGGTCGGCGGCAAGATCGTCTACGGCGCCGGCGCGTTTGCCGAACTCGATGAAGATGAAGTCCCTCCCGCCATGCCCGACTGGTCGCCGGTGCGCAGCTTCAAGGGTTATGCCGCCTGGGGTGAGCCGGAGGGCGCGGGTAAGAATTCGCTACATCGCCGCCTGATCGCCTCCTGCGGCTGCGCCAACAACTGCAATGTCCACGGCCACGCCCATGCCAATGCCTGGACCTCGAAGCTGCCGATCGCCGACCTCAAGGGCTTCTTCGGTGCGCTCGGTTGCGCCTGCTGGGCGGTATGAGGAGAAGCGGAATGCATTCCATTGAAACGAAACTCGCATCGCTTGCGCGCCCTCTCTTCGGGGCGCCCTGGATGCGCTTTCTCGCCTATCTCGGCCTCTGCGCCGCCTATCTCCAGGGCGGTCTCAACAAGCTTACGGATTTTCCGGGCGCGATCGGCGAGATGACGCATTTTGGCTTGTCGCCGGCGCCGCCCTTCGCCGTGCTTGTGATCGTCCTGGAGCTTGCAGCCTCCGTGATGATCCTTGTCGGCTTCTTCCGCTGGCTCGGCGCGCTCGGGCTCGGAGCCTTCACCCTGCTTGCCACCGTCCTGGCATTGCGCTTCTGGGAATTGCCGCTCGGCATGGAACGTTTCATGGCCGCCAATTCCTTCTTCGAGCATCTCGGCCTCGTCGGCGGTTTCTTGCTTGTCGCCTGGCTCGATCTTAAAGAGCGGCAGACCGGTCCAACCTGAGGAGGGCCGGTATTTAACACGACGCCGGCAGAGATCAGAGGCGCATGCCGATCGCTAATTGATTGCACCTTTTCCCATAGAAGCGACATGGCCTGCCTCTGCCTTGCCGCCATAACCACCAAGGAAAGCCCTGATGATCTGCCGTTCCCTCACATTCGCCGCCCTGATTGCGCTTTGCTGCACCCCGGCGCTAGCTACCCCCCAGTTCGCCGTCGCGCCTCAATACGATACCACCCACGTCTATGTCGCGCCCACTGATGTGGACGCTTTCGTCAAGGGCTTCCTTGCTACCTTCGGCGGCACCAGCACCAAGCAGGTCGTGGCAAACGTTACGCCGACGCCGAGTAGCACGACCTCGCAACTCCTGCAGACGCCTGCCGGAACTGTTTCGCTCTTCGGCTTCAAGACCCCAATTCCCTATCCCTTCGGCGCCGAGCGCACCGGCTATCTCGTCACCGATCTCGACAAGGCCGTCAACGCGGCGAGGAAAGCCGGTGCCACCGTTATTGTTGCGCCTTTCCCGGACCCGATCGGCCGCGATGCCGTCATCCAGTGGCCAGGCGGTGTCAACATGCAGCTTTATTGGCACAATACGAAGCCAGCCTACGCGGCGTTCGAGACCATCCCTGAAAATCGTGTCTACGTATCGCCTGACGCGGTGGCTGCCTTCGTGCGGGACTTCACCACATTCGCCCATGGCAAGATCGTATCCAACGATAAAAAGGCTCCCGGAGTCGAAATCGGCCGCGCCGATAGCAGCTTCCATCGGATCCGCATCGAATCTGATTTCGGCAAAATGACGGTCCTTGCCACCGACGGACATTTGCCCTTCCCCTACGGCTACGAAATGGCCGGCTATCAAGTCGTCGACCTCGATGCCACTTTGCAAAAAGCCAAGGACGCAGGCGTCAAGATCCTCGTCGAACCCTCTCAGTCAGGCGATCGTCGGGCTGCCATGGTGGAATTTCCGGGCGGCTACGTCGCGGAAATCCACTCCGTTGCCAAGCCCTGACGACAGCGCTGCGGCCGCGTTCAGCGCGGCCGCTCGATCTTGGAGAGCGTAGATGACGATCGAACGATACCTGGTTTCAACCGCCGTATTGCTGGCCCTCTCGGCGACGGCGGTATACGCTGCCGATCCATCCGCACCAGCCAAACGGCCAGCAATCAAGAGCAATCGTTGGCAGGAAGATTGGTCCGTGCTGGCGGTCCCTGCGCTTCGGACGGAGCCGCTCGACAGCCTGAAATATCTGCCGCTTTCGTCTGGTGATCCGGGAACCTACGTATCGTTCGGTGTGAATTTAAGAGACCGATTCGAGACAAACAACGCCCCAAGCTTCGGAATCGGCGGGATCGCGCGCGACAACTATGTGATCCAGCGGGCGCAATTTCATATCGATCTGCATCTGTTTGATGATTGGCAAATATTCACCCAGTTCGAAGACGACCGCGCATTTGGGAAAGAGTCTGTTGGTCCTGCCGACGCCGACAAAATGGACCTAAGGCTGGCGTTTGTTTCCTACTCGCACGATTTCGATGCCGGCACCTTCAAGGCTCGAGTTGGCCGGCAGGATTTCGCATTCGACCTCCAGCGCTTTGTCTCCTCGCGCGACGGGCCGAATGTGCGTCAATCTTTCGATGCCGTCTGGGCGGATTGGGAAACAGGGCCTTGGCGATTCATCGGTTTCGTCAGCCAGCCAGTCCAATATCGAAACGACGAGGCATTCGACGATACGTCAAATGGTGACTTTCGCTTCAGCACGTTGCGCGTGGAACGGCAGGTCCTGGGAACCAACGAACTCTCCGCTTACTACTCGCTCTATCAGAAGCGCAACGCACATTACCTGGACGGATCCGGAGATGAAGACCGGCATATATTCGACACCCGGTTCGCCGGCAGTTCGAACGGTCTCGATTGGGATCTCGAGGGAATGGGGCAGGTGGGTTCCGTCGGCGACAAGGATATTCGAGCCTGGGCGATCGGCGCGCGGGGTGGGTACACCTTCGAGGATGCATCCTGGACTCCGAGGCTGGGCCTCCAGTTCGATATGGCCTCGGGAGACCACAATCCCGGCGACGGCACTGTCGGGACCTTCAATCCTCTCTTTCCCAACGGCTACTATTTTACGCTCGCCGGCTACACCGGCTACGCGAATCTCATACATCTCAAACCTTCGATCACGGTGAAGCCAACCGACAAGATGACGCTGATGGCGGCGGTCGGCCTCCAGTGGCGGCAAACCACCGCGGACGCGATCTACGTCCAGCCCAATCAGCCACTCGCAGGAACGGCAGGTCGCGGCGGCGCGTGGTCGGGAGCTTACGGGCAGATCAGGCTCGACTATGCCTTCAATGCCAATCTGACTGGCGCCATCGAAGCGGTACACTACGAAATCGGCGATGCTATACGTCGTGCCGGAGGCCATGGCGGCAACTACCTTGGTGCTCAGTTGAGCTTCGCATGGTGACAGGTTTTTCGGGCGATCCCCACCGTCAATCTGCTGCAACCCGCGGCGACCTTAGCTTTATCCAAATAAGACGAATATCGGACAAGCGGCGCTGGCGCATCACAGGCTAAGAAACCAAAGTTCACGCCAAAGGTTACCACGATGTCTGACAACCCGATCGAGATGATGTTTTCCCGCAGGCAAACATTAATGGCCGGCGCAACCCTTTCCGCTGCGATAGCCATGCCGTCTCTTGCCTTTTCCGCTGCCGCCTCCACAAAGATTAAAGGAATACCGCTCATGACCACCGGCTTCGTCGAAACCAAAGACGGCGTACAGATCTTCTATAAGGATTGGGGTCCGAAGGACGCCCAGCCGATCGTGTTCCATCACGGTTGGCCGCTGTCTTCCGACGATTGGGATACGCAGATGCTGTTCTTCGTCCAGCACGGCTATCGCGTCGTCGCTCATGATCGTCGTGGTCACGGCCGTTCCTCGCAGGTCAGCGAAGGTCACGACATGGATCACTACGCAGCCGACGCATCCGCAGTCGCCGAACATCTGAACCTGAAGAACGCCGTCCATATCGGTCACTCTACCGGCGGCGGCGAAGTCGCCCGCTATGTCGCCAAGTTCGGCCAGCCGCAGGGCCGTGTCGCAAAGGCTGTTCTCGTCAGCGCTGTCCCCCCGCTGATGCTGAAGACAGAGTCCAATCCGGGCGGCCTGCCCATGGAAGTCTTCGACGGCATCCGCAAGGCAGTTGCCGACAATCGTGCGCAGCTCTTCCTCGACTTCCCCGCCGGCCCGTTCTACGGCTTCAACCGTGCAGGCGCGACTGTTTATCAGGGCGTGATCCAAAATTGGTGGCGCCAGGGCATGATGGGCAGCGCCAAGGCCCATTGCGACGGCATCAAGGCCTTCTCCGAAACCGACCAGACGGAAGATCTCAAGAAGATCACCGTTCCGACCCTCGTCATCCATGGCGATGACGATCAGGTCGTCCCGATCGCCGACTCCGCCGAACTCTCCGTCAAGCTCCTCAAGAACGGCACGCTGAAGGTTTACAAGGGCTACCCGCACGGCATGCTGACGGTCCACGCCGATGTCATCAATCCGGACCTGCTCGCCTTCATCAAGGCCTGACAAAAAACGATCCTGCCTGCCGCTAAGCTTAAGGCTGGCGGCAGGCTGCCACGAAAGCAGTGCCCGAAGCGCCGGAGCACTTTACCAAGGTCTCCAGGAGGCTCCACCAATGAAAGCCGTTCCTCTTCCTCTTCTGCTCAGTTTCAACGGGGGATACGTCGATACTGTCGGCTTCCTGGCGCTCGGCGGGCTGTTCACCGCGCACGTAACCGGCAACTTCGTGACGTTGGGCGCATCGATAGCATTGGGTACGGGAGGCACTCTGTCCAAGCTCCTGGCACTCCCGGTTTTCTGCGCCGTTGTCTTCGCCTCACGAATGGTCGGGCTGGCGCTGCAGCGCAGCGGTCGACCGGTCCTGCGTCCTCTTCTCGTCGTCAAGCTGGCGTTGCTTGTCATCGCCGCGGCGATCGCGTTGGCATACGCTCCCTTCAGCAATCCGAACAGTTCGACAGCCTTCGCAATCGGCATGGTCCTTGTCGCCGCCATGGCGGTGCAGAATGGCATTCATCGCGTTCATCTGGCGAAGTCTCCGCCATCGACCCTGATGACCGGAACGACAACCCAGATCATGCTCGACCTTGCCGATATCGCCATGGGCGGGCAATCGGAGACCACGGCTGCAGCCTACTCGCGTCTGAAGCGGATGGTGCTCGCCGTTGTCATCTTCGCCTTGGGCTGCGCCATCGCGGCGCTGGCGTTCATTCTCTCGCCCGTCTGGAGTTTTGTCGTCCCTGCCGTCCTAGCTGCCCTGGCACTCGTGGCGCATGTCGAAACGCCCGAGGGCGATTGATTGGCATAGACCACCAAAACGCAGCATCTGTCGAACCCAGGAGAATGAAATGTCCGGCCGGCAGATGTCTGATTCCAGTTACAGCCATGTCATCGATGTCGGCGCCAGTCGGCGATCACGTCCATCATTGCTTTCTTAGCCTGCCGTGCGCGCATATCGAGCCGGCGGCATTCCGGCATATCGTGCAAACGCAACGCTAAAGGTGCTGGCCGACCCGTAGCCTACGCGTTCTGCCACCCGATCGATTCCGAGATTCCGATCCCGCAATAGCTGCTTTGCGAGCGCCATGCGCCAGGCCAGCAGATACTCCATCGGGCGGAGGCCGACGATACGGTTGAACCGCACAAAGAAAGCCGAACGGGACAGCGCCGCCTCGTTCGCAAGATCGGCGACGGTCCAAGGATGTTCGGGGCGAGCATGCATCGCATGAAGCGCGGCCGCCAAGCGGTCGTCGCCCAAGCCGCGGCTCAGGCCAGGCGCGGATGTGGTTTCCGTTCCGGATCGCAATGCCTCGATCAACAACACCTCGAGAAGCCGTTCC
Organism: Rhizobium sp. CCGE531; assembly: GCF_003627795.1. Lineage (NCBI taxonomy): Bacteria > Pseudomonadati > Pseudomonadota > Alphaproteobacteria > Hyphomicrobiales > Rhizobiaceae > Rhizobium > Rhizobium sp. CCGE531. The sequence continues at coordinate 93,161 of NZ_CP032684.1, forward strand.
AGCACAAACTCGCGTGCCGCTCGCTGCTCGCGCGTTTCCTCGTCGACCAATTGCATCAGCGTGGCAAGCCGGGGCCGATCGCGAACGAGAACCACATCCGGCAACAGGGAGACAAGCAGGGCTGAATCTGGTGCGCCGAAGCTGCAATGGCCGATCCGCATGCGCAGATCGGCAGGACCGTCATGGCGTCCGACTCGGAAATGCCCTTCGCTGACCTGTGTCGGGAACATGGCGGACAGATTGGCCGGCGCATCGATGCTCTCGTTGACCAGGTTCCGCATCGCTGGCGCGAGTACAAAGTCGCCGGCCTGAAGGATGAATGATTGATGGCTGCCGAACGTGACGCGGCAACTCCCCTCCAGGATCGCGCAATAGAATGGTTCACCTGTCGCCTCACGATGAATTCGCCACGAACCCGCACATTCCACCAGCTTCGAAAAGCGGGCGGCAGGCTGTAGCAGAGTGACGATTTCAGCAAGAGGATCGATGGCCATCATCAGGACTAACGCTAAAGAAATGCAGACTGCAGCCTATATTAAGTCTTAGGCCTGGTCACTACCATAGTGTCATTCACCTTGTATGGAGATGTCTATGCCTACGATATTGATCACCGGTTGCTCGTCCGGCTTTGGTCTGGAAACCGCAAAACTGTTTCTCGAAAGGGGCTGGGAGGTGATCGCGACGATGCGAACACCCAACAAAGATTTGCTACCAGCCTCCGAGCGCCTGCGCGTGCTTGCGCTCGACGTCACCGATCCGACAAGCATCGCGCAGGCAGTGGAGGCGGCAGGCCGCATCGACGTTCTGGTCAACAATGCCGGTTTCGGCGCGCCATCTCCGGTCGAACTGACAGCACCAGAAACAGTCCAGGCGCTGTTTCAAACGAATACGATCGGGACACTGGCGATGGTCCAGGCTGTCGTGCCGCAAATGCGGCGGCGCCGAGCCGGGGTCGTTATCAACGTCACTTCCACGGTGACGGTCAAGACATTGTCAGTGGTCGGGGTCTACCGCGCGAGCAAGGCGGCGGTAAACGCCTTCACCGAGTCGCTGGCGGTGGAAATGGAGCCATTTGGTGTGCGCGTCCACATCGTTTTGCCGGGCCGTTCGCCGGAAACAAGCTTTGGCGCCAATGCCCGTCCGCATCTGCGTGGCATGGACGACCCGGACTATGCACCGCTGCTCCAACAATTCGTGAAGAGTGTGCAGGAAGACACAGGTCCCGTGACCTATGCACCCGACGTGGCAGAGGCGGTTTGGCGAGCTGCCACCGACCCATCTGTCCCACTGCGTATTCCCGGTGGTGCGGACGCAGAGCTTTGGATGGCCGAGGCAGGTTTGTAACCGGAACTGTGGTAGCCAAAGCGATGACACCGTTTCCGCTTCGGCCAATAAATCAAGGGGAATATGGTGCAGTCTGGCGAAGGGCTCGTTCCCCTTGTTTTTGGACTATCGAAGGGTTGGCGCTTTTTCGGTTACGATGTTTGCAATTGGCGTGAAGCAGACGAGCCTCGGCGTCCGAATACAGTTCAAGTGACTGATCCAAATCTGAATGTGAATATTCAAGAAATTCGCGTCCAACGGGGCAATGATCGTCGACAGATGACCGTTGCTAAGGATGTATCACATGGTCGAGCCAAACAGAATCGATGCCTATGTTCGCGACGGCAAAGAGAGCCTGCCGGAAATGGAAGACCTCCGCCTCTAGCTTCCGGTCGCGGCCAAGCCGACTTCGGAAGAATGCCTCAACGAGGCCCTGCTGGAGACATTTCCCGCGAGGGATACGCCGGCCACCGGCCGCTTTGAGTGACATCAAGATTTACTGCTGAAACTTTTCCAGAAGGATAGGAAAAATGGACGAATCTGTGAAATCGCGCCGTTTGGCACCATTGAAAACCCCGACAGGCCTCAGCCGCGAGGCGGTAACCGACATATCCGCCAGCGCCACCACCCTGCTTGCCGATGTCTTCGCCCTTTACCTCAAGACCAAGAACTTTCACTGGCACATGTCGGGGCCGAGCTTCCGCGATTATCATCTGATGCTCGACGAGCACGGGGAACAGCTTTTCGCCATGACGGACCCTCTCGCCGAGCGTGTCCGCAAGCTCGGCGGCGGAACGCTTCGTTCGATCGGCGATATCGCCCACCGCCAGCGGATCTTGGACAACGATGCCGATTTCGTCCATCCGCACGAGATGCTCGCCGAACTTCGTGACGACAACGGAGCGCTCATCGCCAGCTTGCGCTCCCTGCACACTGTATGCGATGAGCACAATGACGTCGCCACCGCCAGCCTTTTGGAAAACTGGATCGATGAGGGCGAGCGCCGGGTGTGGTTCCTCTTTGAAATCCTTCGCACCACCAACGCTTGAGCAGCAAGTCTGCAGGCGCATCCATGACATGCGCCCTCGGCCAAACGATCAGCACCGGTGATCGCTGGAGCGAGGGCCTCACTTGGGCACCCTTCGATCAGACCGCCGCGTACGGTAACTGGAACAGATGACGGATGCGATTGGCGAGTGTCTGCACATGCTGCGACGGCGTGCCGCCTATACCTTGCAGGTGTTTTTCCTGCTCGAGGCGGCCAGCGAGCGTTGTGCCGATGTCCTCAGCAAGAGCCGGGCGCTCCCGCAAGATCTCGCAAAGCTGATCGCGTCCGATCTCGCAGACAACGGCCGGCGTCAGCGCGATGATGCTGCCGGGTTCTTCCGCGCCGATCAAAAGACCGCGCTCGCCGAAGAAATCACCAGGCGATAGTCGATTGAGTTCCGTATCTCGACCATTCTCCTGACGGACCACATTCACGACGCCGCTTTCGACAAGCGCCAAGGCCTGTGAGCGTTCTCCCTGCGCAATGATCTCTGTCCCTTTGGCGTAGGTTCGGCGCGTAGCGGATTTGGAAAGTGTTTCACGCTCCTTTTCAGTAAGAGCGGAAAAGAGTGGCATCATCGCCATGAGGCGCAAGGGATTCTCGGACCCTTCCTCTATGCCGGTCACCGTCTCTTGTGTGAGCGCTGTACTGAACACGGCACTGCTTGCGAGTGGAATTCCAGCCGCCAGCGCGTGCCGGTACACCAGATCGTAGATCTCGTTCTTTGCGGCTGTCGTCTCGGATATGTCACGGATGCGGAAAGCAAGCTCGAATTCGATGACCTCCTTGGTGAGGCTGACGATCGAGACCAGGGGATCCGGAATACGCATCATATGATTGCTTCCCAGCGTGACCGTCTCGAGCAGTCTCGCCATGGTCGCCGGCGTCCGCGTCGGGGCGAGCTTGATCGTCATGGCAATGCCATGCGTTTCGTCGGGGCTGTTGAGATTGACCAATTGTGCTTTTGCGAGCGCGCTGTTCGGAATGACGACGAGATCGTTCGTGGCGTTGGAGAGATGGGTCGCGCGCCAGTTGGTCTCGATGACGCGACCCTGGATACCGCTTTCCAGAATGATCCAGTTTCCGACGCTGTATGAACGACCGAGATTGAGAGCGATACCGGAAAAAACATCGGAAAGCGTGCTTTGCAGCGCCAGGCCAAGGACGATCGCAAAGACACCGGATGTCGCGATCAGCGTGCCGACCGGCACACTGAATACATAAGCCACCACCGAAAGCGCGGCCCCGACATAGATAATCCCGGCGATCAGGTCCTGGACGAACCGGGCTTCGCGAGGGCGGCGCTCGAAGATCAGGAACAACCTGATGCTGCTGACGAGCATCATCGCTCCGCCGAGCCACCAGATCGTCTTTGCAAGTCCATAGAACAGGCGATGCCAGAAATCCGACGATATCAATGTTTCTGAATAGGGCGCAACGCCGTTCGCCAGCAGAATGGCGGTCAACGTAACAAAAAAAGCGACATCGATAGCAAAGCGCACGGCCCTGTGCTTCGGCAATAGCCAATGCGCACCGGCGACAATGGCGACGAGAAGCAAAAATTGCGTAATAGGATCAAATAGATATTGCATCGCGTAGCCCAGGAAGCAGACCAATACCGCTAGCCCATTTTCCGGACTACGTCTTGGCGATTTCGACGAATTTTGGCGTTCTGTCGTTCAGCAATGGTGAACAATGCATAGTCCGCGTAGACAATTTCAACCTCGTTGGAATTCATTGTTGGGTAAGATCGCGACCAGGGCAAGCCTCGCGGGGCCGACCTTAAGATCAGCCCGCGTCCTCCCGAGCCGCCGAAGATTTTGAAGGACAATCGATTTGTCCAAAATGCAGCCGTGGCGACAAGACGAGCTTCATGACCATGCGCGAAATAATTGCAACGTTTGCAACAGCGAAGCACCCCACATGAACCTTTCGAAGCGACATCTGGCAATCGGAGCCGCGTTCGTATCGGCTTTGATCGTTACCGGGCTCGGGATTGCCGCCTGGATCGTCTATGAGCCGGCACTTTCCGAAATCGCGCGTCCATCCCCCTCGAGCTTCGATCGCGGTCTCGTCGCAAAGGGCGAGCAGCTCGCCACCGTCGGCGATTGCATCGTCTGTCACACCGCGCCGAACGGCGCGCCTTTCGCCGGCGCGCGCGCTTTGCCGACGCCTTTTGGCACACTCTTCTCGGACAATATCACCCCTGACGAGAAGACGGGCATCGGCGCCTGGTCGCTTCCCGCATTCAGCCGTGCCATGAGGCAGGGCGTCGCCCGCGATGGAAGCCATCTCTACCCGGCATTGCCCTACGAGCACTTTACCCATGTCAGCGACGACGACCTCGAGGCCATCTACGCGTTTCTGATGACCCGCCAGCCAGTTTCGCAGCCGGCTCCCGAAAACCAGCTGCTTCCGGGCCTTGGATTCCGACCGCTGCTTGCCGGCTGGAAGCTGCTCTTCCTCCAGCAGACGGCGTTCGAGCCCCAGGCGAACGAAAGCGCCGAGTGGAACCGTGGCAAATATCTAGCGGACGGACTTGCCCATTGCGGTGGCTGTCATACGCCGCGCAATCTCGCCGGTGGTGAGGAAAGGGGGCGCGAATTTGCCGGCGGCGTCGCGGAGGGCTGGAATGCGCCCGCGCTCGACGAGACGAACCCTTCCGCCGCGAGCTGGAATGCGGATTCACTCTTTGCCTATCTCAAGACGGGATCCGATCGCGGGCACAGCGCGGCCGGCGGCCCGATGGGACCTGTTGCCGAAGGCCTCTCCCGCCTCAACGATGCCGACGTCAGGGCGATCGCCGTCTACATAGCTTCCCAGATGCATCCAGCTCGGGAGGCGTCTCCCTCGGTCGCCGCCGTCGAGACCGCCAGCGATAACAGATCCACGGCTGCCGCCACGCATCCCGAGGCCGACCTTCTTTTTGAAGGCGCCTGCTCCGGCTGCCACGCGCCGCGGGCGCCGATGAACATTATTGGCCGGCCGCTTCTTTCGACGGCCTCCGACCTCAGGGCCGACGATCCGAGGAACGCCGTGCAGACGCTGCTGCAGGGGATCGTGCCGCCAGGGGAAAAAGGCGCCTACATGCCGTCCTTTTCCAGCAGCATGACCGACCGCCAGCTAACCGATCTGCTCGCCTATGCCCGCGCTCGCTTCACCGACAAGCCGGCATGGCCGAACCTGGAGGCCACGGTCGGCGACATACGCAAGGAGAATGCGCAATGACGATCTCGATCAACGTCAATGGCGAAGGCCACGAGGTGGAAGCGGATCCGGATACACCGCTTCTCTACGTGCTCCGTGACGATCTCGAGCTGAATGGCGCCAAGTATGGATGCGGCCTCGGGCAATGCGGCGCCTGCACCGTGCATGTCGACGGGAAGCCGGTCTTTTCCTGCCTGACGCCGGTCGGCCTGCTCGCGGGCAGGAAGGTGCGCACCATCGAGGGGCTGGGTACGGCCGAAAAGCCGAATGTCGTCCAGAAGGCCTTCCAGGACGAGCAGGCCGCACAATGCGGCTATTGCATCGCCGGCATGATCATGCGCGCCCAAGCGCTGCTCGATCGTAATCCGTCGCCGACCGAGGAGGAGATCCGCGTGCATATGCAACCCAATCTCTGCCGTTGCGGAACCCATGCCCGAATATTGAGGGCGGTGCATCGCGCGAGCCGTGAGCTTTCCTCCGCTTCCCTGACGGGAGGCGCGCAATGAACGCCATTCCGAATACCGGTCTCACCCGGCGCTCCTTCCTCAGCGCAAGCGGCATAGCCGTCGCATTTGCACTTACGCGTCCTGCCTTCGCCCAGCTTGCCGGCGGCGGCGAGGGAGGGGCAGGGCCTGCGATCGTTGCTCCCGACCTTCCGGGCAGTCTGAAAAGCTGGCCCTATCTCGACTCGTGGATCCAGCTCGATGAAAAGGGTCATGCCACCGTCTTCACCGGCAAGGCCGAGCTCGGGCAGGGCATCAGGACCGCATTGCTGCAGGTCGCGGCGGAAGAACTCGATCTTCCGCCGGCGTCGGTCACGCTCGTGACGGTCGATACCGCGCGCACGCCCGACGAAGGGCTGACGGCGGGAAGCCATTCGATGCAGGACAGCGGCACTGCGATCCGCAACGCGGCGGCCAATGTTCGGATGGTGCTCCTGCAGGAGGCGGCCGAGCGGTTGCGGGTCGAGCCCGAGCAACTCTCTACGACCGGAAATGGAAAAATTGCCGTGCCGGATGGCCGCTCGGTGTCCTATGGTGAGGTAGCCGCCGCGCTCTCGCTGCATGTCGAGGCGATCGCCAACGCACCACTGCGCAAAAAGCCCGAGTTTCGAACAATGGGCACGAACTTGCCGCGGCTCGATATCCCCGCCAAGACGACCGGCGGTCAGGCTTTCCTTCACGATATGCGCCTGCCGGGCATGCTGCATGCCCGTTTGCTGCGCGGCCCGAGCGAGAGGACACGTCTGAAGCTGCCGCCCGCCTCCGAGATCGAGGCGCTGCCGAAGGTGGTCAAGTTCGTGCAGAACGGTGATTTCGCGGCCATCGTCGCCGAGAGGGAATGGGACGCGGTCAAACTGATGCGCAAGCTCCAGGCATCCGACTACGAGCCCGCCGGAGCACCGTTTCCGACCGGAAGCGTCACGGATACGCTGAAGGCGCTGCCGGCTCGAGACATCGTTATTCTCGATGTCGCCCATCCGGCCGCAGCGCCTGTCAAAACGCTGTCGGCGCGCTATACGCGCCGATGGCTCAGTCACGGCTCAATCGGTCCCTCCTGTGCGATCGCATTGCTCGAGAACGATCTCCTGACTATCTGGACCCATAGCCAGGGGACCTATGACGTGCGCCGCGTCGCCGCCGAACTGCTCGGCCGACCCGTCGAAAAAATCCGTGCGATCCATGTCGAGGGTTCCGGCTGCTACGGTCAGAATGGCGCGGATGACGTCGCCGCCGAGGCTGCCTATATCGCCGTGACGGTTCCCGGCCGGCCGGTTCGGTTGCAATGGATGCGAGAACAGGAGTTCGGCTGGGAGCCGCTCGGTCCTGGCATGGTCACCGAGGTCGAAGCTGGTCTTGATGCCTCCAACCGTATCGTGGCGTGGAAATACGATGTCTGGAGCAACCCACACAACAACCGTCCGGTCGGCGCTGGCGGCGTTCTTATCGGCAACCAGATCCTTCCTGGCTTTCCACAGCCGGAAGGCAAGGAAATCCCGATGCCGGAAGGAGACGGAAGCCGCAATTCCAATCCGCTCTACGATCTGCCGAACATGAATGTCCTTTATCACTTCATCAAGGACATGCCGATCAGGGTCTCGGCGCTGCGTTCGCTCGGCGCCCATCTCAACGTCTTCTCGATCGAAAGCATGTTCGACGAGCTGGCGCTTGCCGGCAATGTCGATCCACTCGATCTTCGGCTGAACCACATGGCCGATGCCCGCGCGCGCCAGGTCATGCAAACAGCGACCGATGCGTTTGGCTGGCGCAAGCGTCAAAAGAGAGGTCCCTTCCACGGCTTCGGCATGGCCTTCGCCCGATACAAGAACCTCGGCGCCTATTGTGCTGTCTGCCTGGAGATCAGCGTCGACCAGAATACCGGACGGATCACCGTCCACCGCGTCCAGGCCGCCGCCGATTGCGGCGAGGTCGTCAGTCCCAATGGCGTTCAGAACCAGATCGAGGGTGCGATCATTCAGTCGCTCAGTTGGTGCACGCGCGAGGAAGTCACCAACGACGAAACGCTCCGCACCAGCTTCGATTGGAGCGCGTACCCGATCCTGCGCTTCCTCGATATCCCTGAGAAGATTGACGTCATTGTCGAGGAGCAACCCGGCCAACCGTTTCTTGGTGTCGCCGAATGCGGGCAGGGGCCGACTTCGGCAGCCCTTGCCAATGCGTTGGCGGATGCGACCGGCATACGCTTTCGCGACATGCCGATGACCTCGGAACGGGTGAGGGCGGCGATCGTCACTCTGTAGTTCCCTCGATGCCAGCCTCCGCTAGCGCGGCGCGAAACGCGGTGATGAAGACACGGACTTTGGGAAGAACGAGACGCGTCGTCGGATAGACGGCCCAGATGTTGATCGCTTCGGGTTCTGCGCCCTGAAAATCGATCGGCACCAAGCGGCCAGCTTTGATGTCGTCTGCCGCGTACCAGGTCGACAGCATGGCGATGCCGGCCCCACCGAGGCATGCCGTATAGCAGCCTGCGATGCTGCTGCAGGAGAAGCGTCCATTCAGTCTGGCGTGCCGCTCAGCGCCATGCTCGCGAAATGTCCAGTGGGTGGCGCCGGCGAGCGACAGGCAGTCGTGATCGGCGAGTTCGTCGAGAGACGATGGCGTGCCGCGACGGGCGAGATAGCGCGGACTAGCGACGACGACCCGCGGATTGTCCGCGAGCTTGCGGGCTATAAGGCTGCTGTCCCTGAGCCGGGCAATCCGGATTGCGAGATCCGTTCCGGTCGCCACAAGGTCAGGCAGGCTGTCGGTCATGTCGACCGAGATTCTCAGATCGGGGTTGTCTTCCAGCAGCTTCGGCACCATCGGCATGATGAATTTCAGGCCGAACGAGATCGGCACGGATAGGCGCAGCAGGCCGGCGGCGCTCTCGGTGCCGGAATGCAAGAGCGCCATGGCAGCCGCCTCGTTATCGACGAGCGCCTGCGCGAAAGGCAGGAAGCTCTCGCCTTCCGGCGTGAGCGAAAGCGATCGTGTGGTGCGATGGAGCAGCCTTACGCCGACTGCGGCCTCAAGCGCTGCGAGCCTGCGTGTTGCGACCATGGGGGTGACGCCAAGACGCCGCGCCGCGGCGGAAAGGCTTCCGGCCGAAACCGCGGCGGTGAAGACCAACACATCATCCGTGTTCATTATATCGATATCCGTTATACAGGCCGATCGTCCAAGATGGCTAAAACGCTTTGAGATAAAAAGCTAGATAACAGCTCATCTCTTCAGCCAGAAAGGCAAGGATTATGGACACGTTAAATCATCACCGGCCGGTGGTGTCGAAAGAGCTTTCGAGGCCGGCCCTATTTGCCATGGCGGCGGCCAGTGGCATCGCCGTGGCGAATATCTATTACAATCAGCCGATGCTCGGGATCATCGAGAATGAATTCCAGCACCAGCCGATCACTGGCTTTATCCCGACGGCCACGCAACTCGGCTATGCACTCGGCCTTTTCTTTCTGCTTCCGCTCGGGGACCTCGTCCATCGGCGCAAGCTGATCATCGGCCAGTTCATCGTTCTGTCGGTCGCGCTTGCGCTGGCGGCCATCGCTCCGTCGGCCTGGTCGCTCGTGCTGGCCTCGCTCGTCGTCGGTGCCAGTTCCACGGTTGCGCAACAGATCGTTCCCTTTGCCGCTTCGCTCGCCTCTCCCGAGAGGCGCGGCTCGACGATCGGTACCGTGATGGCGGGTGTGCTATCCGGGATCCTGTTCAGCAGGACGCTGTCCGGCTTCGTCGGCGAGCATGCGGGATGGCGCGAGATGTTCTGGATCGGCGTGCCCCTGGCGCTTGCCGCGGCAGTCCTGATGTATTTCGCTCTGCCTCATCATCGCCCGACCTCGCGCATGGCCTATCACAATGCCATCAAGTCGCTTGCCCATCTGTGGAAGCGGGAACGCGCGCTTCGGACGGCCGCACTGATGCAGGCCTCGCTCTTCGGCTCGTTCACGGCTTTCTGGACGATCCTGGCGCTCTACCTGCAGACGCCGCGCTTCAACCTTGGCGCGGATGTCGCCGGCCTCTTCGGGATCGTCGGCGCGGCTGGCATCTTTGCCGCGCCGCTTGCCGGCAAGATCGCAGATCGCCGTGGACCGCACTTCGTCGTCTGGATGGGTGCTTTGCTGACGCTGGTCGCCTGGGTCATCTTCGGTCTGTGGGCCTCGCTCGCCGCTCTGGTGATCGGCGTCGTCATCCTCGACTTCGGCATCCAAAGTGCGCTCGTGTCTAACCAGCATATCGTCTATGCGCTCGATGCCGATGCCCGCAGCCGACTGAATACCATCTTCATGACCTCGATGTTCCTCGGTGGTGCGATCGGCGCGGCACTGGCGACTGCGGCCTGGGAGTATGGCGGCTGGATCGGCGTCAGTGCCCTCGGCGCCCTGCTTGCGGTAGCCGCCTTGGCCATTCGTGCGGTCGAACATCGTGCCCGTTCGACCGTGGCTGCCAGAACTTGATAGGAGATCGTTATGAAACGGCTGCGTATTCGGATCGTCGGGGGATCGCTTGCAGGCCTCTTTGCCGGCATTCTCCTCCAGCGCGACGGCCATGATGTGAAAATCTACGAACGCTCTTCGTCCGGCCTGGCCGGACGGGGAGCAGGCCTTGTCGGACAGCATGATCTTTTCAGGATCCTGCGCGCCATCGGTTGCGAGCATGTCGCCCGCGTCGGCGTGGTCGCCAAGGAGCGGATCTACTTCAACCGGGATGGAAGCGTCGCCGAGACAGTCCGGACGCCGCAGATGCAGATTTCCTGGGACTTCCTCTATTCGACCGTCGCGTCCCATATGGCAGCCGAAAGCTATGTGATCGGGCAACCCGTTGTCGGAGTGGTCGAAGGCTCCGAAGGCGCTCAGCTCCTGTTCGCCGATGGCCGGCGAGAAGACGCCGATCTTGTCATCGGCGCGGACGGCCTCGGCTCGGTCGTTCGCCCTCTGCTTGACGCGGATGCGTCGAACCGCTTCGCCGGCTATGTGGCCTGGCGCGGTCTTATTCCGGAGACGGCATTGCCGCAGGAAGCAGCGATCCTGCGGGATCGCTTCGCTTTTTACGTGACGAGCGGGATTCATGTCCTCGGTTATCTGGTTCCCGGCCCGAACGGTGAAACGGGGCTCGGCGAGCGCCGGTATAATTGGGTCTGGTATCGTCCCGTTGCCGCGGGCGAACTGCAGACGCTGTTCACCGCCGCCGATGGCCGGTCATTCGACTATTCATTGCCGCGAGGCGCATTGTCGGAGGAGCGGCTACAGAGGCTTCGTGCTGATGCCGTCGCGATGCTGCCGCCCCCATTCGTCAAGGCGATCGAAGCCGAGCCCCAGCCTTCCATCCAGGGGATCTTCGATTTTGAAGCGGCAAAAATCGTATCTGCGCATACGGCCTTGATCGGTGACGCTGCCTTTGTCGTCCGGCCGCACACGGCGATGGGGGTGTCGAAGGCGGCGGGGGACGCGCTTGCGCTGAGAGAAGCGCTGCTGGCCTCTGAAGACCTCTCCGAAGCGCTCGCCCGTTATGAGCAGGAGCGGCTGCCTGTCGGAAAGTCTGTCGCTGATTATGGGCGCCGGCTGGGTGCGTCAGCCCTTTAGGATGTGCTGATGGCATTGCGATTGGCCCCATCGGCATCGCTCCTTCGGCCTATCCTCGCATCGCGGACGGCGTCCGGTCGGCCTGGCGGATGCTTGTCCGCAGGCTTCGGGCAGGGGGACGCCACCACCACGGTCAAGGTGACGATTGACAGTAGCAACTCGGTTAATAGCCGCAGTCGTTTGTTCATAGTGACGCCTTCGCATACCGCCACTCCATTTGGCGCGATCGGCAGGTGAAACGTCCACGGAACGGAGAAACCGACAATACGGATAGACCGGCTTTCCCCTACAATGGCTTCAGAACACCGGAGGCATGCGGGTCGTTCGACAAGAGCTTGTCGCGACTGCCCCTGCTTCCGGGCAGACTGATACTCTGGAAAAGAGATGACCATGAAAAAGGAAGCGCATCGATGCACCTGACATATCACATTGGCCAGCATGACGGTGGCTGGGCTTATCGACTGAACGATGTCTGGTCGGAGCCCTATCCGAGCCACGCGGCAGCACGCGCCGCGGCCCATCGCGCAGCTCGCCGGCAGCAGCTTGAAGGCCATGATGCCGAGATCCTTTTCCAAACCGAGGACGGCTCGTGGCATCGGGAGCATGTCGAAGCAGGCGACCGCCCCGAGGTCGATGTCGCTAACGAATAGCACCGGAAATAGGGTCGGCTCCAACGCCCGCGGACGCCCGGCGGGGGAGCCATGATCCATTCGTTTCGCGCCGGTAATACCTTGGTATGATCCGATAGTACGCACGTGTGCCGGAACCGGATCAGTGTACGATTTCGTGATCAGCGCACCCGCTCCAAGATGACCTTATCGAAAGTTTAAAAGGTCACATTGGAGATAAACGATGTCCGCCACCGCTGCCGTTTTCGCCCACAACGCCTCTCCCATCACTTTCAAGAACATCGCGATGGAAACCGCGGAGGAGGTGTCCTCCCTTCTTCTTTGCGCGATCCGCTGTGTCGAAAAGGACGAGACGATCGCCATCGATCTCATAAAGCAGGCTTCCAGCTTGCTAAAGCCGTTCTCGATCTCAGTCGAAGCCGCCGAGCGCCCGCGCAATTCGGCTGGCGGCCTTGCTCCCTGGCAGATCAATCGCGTGAAGAACTACATTGAAGATCGGATTTCCCTTCCGATTGCGCTCGACGAGCTCGCCCAGGTCGCAAAGCTCAGCACCAGCTACTTTTCCGCCGCGTTCAAGGTGACCTTCGGCATTTCTCCCCATAACTATGTCGTCGAACGCAGGGTGGAATTTGCGAAGTATCGCATGCTGAACAGTGACGCCCCGCTCTGCGAGATCGCGCTCGATTGCGGGCTGGCGGACCAAGCTCATCTTTCGCGGATTTTCCGGCGTGTGACCGGGACGACCCCGAGCGCCTGGCGTCGATACATGGCAAGCCCCGAAAGCCGGGCCGTCGCCGCCTGACGGAATGACGCCGCCAAGGCGCAGCTCTGATACAGGTCTTGCGCGAGGACGAATGGCCAATTTAGGGGACCTTCGCTTTGCGTCCGGACGACTTCAGAAGCGAAAGACGTTAGCAAAGCGCTGCGCAACGATTGAAGGATATGGATATACAGTTATGCTCAGTCGGAAAGCATCTTAGATCGGTGCGTATGAAAGAAGCTGAGATGCCGCCAATCGCCCTTATAGGGATTGTCGATGATGACGCCGAGTTCTTGGCGGCGCTGGGCAGCCTCGTTCGCTCACTCGGGTGCGAGGTGGAATGTTTCAGTTCCGCCGAATTGTTGGTCAACCGGGCGAACCTCCCGGACTTCGCCTGCGTCATCAGCGACATCAATATGCCGAAGGTGGATGGCCTGGAACTTATCGACATTCTCCGACACAAGGCGGAGGAGCTGCCGATCATCCTGATGACCGGGCGCGGCGCGTCAGATCTGGAGGAAAAGGCCTATGGCTGCGGTGCGCGGGGCTTCGTCACCAAGCCGTTCGGTTTCGAAGAGCTTGCATCAAGCCTGATGGAAATCGGCGTGATAACGGAATGAGGCAGATTAGGCTTCGTTCAGCCTAAGTGTTTCGGCCATCTTGATGAGGTTGGCCAGCGTGCGAGCATCCATCTTGCGCATCGCCGAACCGCGATGGATCTTGACCGTAACCTCGCTCAGCGACAGTCGCCCGGCGATCTGCTTGTTCATCAGCCCTGTCGCAACCAGCGCCATCACTTCCTTCTCGCGCGAACTGAGCTCCTCGTAGCGAGCCTTCAGTGATGAGACCTCGGAAACCTTTGACCGTCGCTGCCGGTCAATTTCCAGTGCTCGTGACACAGCGTCCAGCATATCCTGATCTCGAAAGGGCTTCGGAAGGAAGTCGATGGCACCCGCCTTCATGGCGCGGACCGTCATCGGGATATCTCCAAAACCGGTCATGAAGATCAAGGGGATGTACTTCTCACTTTTCAAGAGCTGGTCCTGGAAATCGAGACCGCTGAAGCCGGGAAGACGGACGTCCACGAGGGCGCAGCACGGACCGTTCAAGTCCGTGAAGACCGAGAAATTCGGAACCGTTTCATGCAGCACGGTTTTCAAGCCGACCGATCGAAGCAAGCTGTCGAGCGAAAGAAGCAAGTCGTGGTCATCATCGATGACGTGCACAATTGGTGTCCTATTCATATCCAAACCAAGTTGAGACGCAGGCTGGTCTCGGCAATGCCGCCTGCGCGTTCTATCCATTGGCGTGCGTCTGCTCCACGGGAAGGCCAAAGCTGAAACGTGCCCCCAGGTGGGGCGTCGACTGGAGCTCGATCCGGCTCTCATGCGCTTCTATGATCGAACGGCAAATGGCAAGACCCATGCCGATGCCGGTTTCCTTGGTCGAGAAAAAGCTCTCGAAAAGTCGCTCGCGAACATGAGGATCGATCCCCGGTCCGCTGTCTTCGACGTCAACCATGACGTCGGTGTCGCGCTGCCGGGTGCGGATGGACAAGGTTCTGTCCCAGGCTTGTCCATCCGACATAGCTTGCGCGGCGTTGAGGGCGAGATTGACAATCACCTGCAGGATCTGCGTCTTGTCAGCCCTCACCAGTGGAAGTGTGGGCGAGAGATCGAGGCGCAGGGTGATCTGACGTTTGGCGAAATCGGTTCGCAGGAGAAGGATCGTTTCCTCGATGACCGAATTGATGTCGGTCGGGAGGCGCTCCGACTTCTTGTTGCTGGCCATGGCCCGCATCGTTGTGATGACGTCGGCTGCGCGCTTGCCGTTCTTGGCGATGCGTTCGAGCAGGAGTTTGGCCTCGCTGATATCAGGCTCTTCCTTGGACAGCCAGCGCAAGCCGGCCTCGGCGCTCGCGACGATGGTTCCGAGCGGCTGATTGACCTCATGCGCGATCGAGGCGGTCATCTCTCCCAGCAGCGAGATACGGGCCGAGCGCGCCAGGTCGCTTTGCAGGCCATCCTTCGTCTGCTCGAGCGATATCCTCTCACGAAGGCTCGAGAAGCTGAGAAAAATGTCGTTTGGTGTAATGTCGCGCTTGGCCTGCCAAAGATTGAAAGCGACCTGATGCTCACCCCCACCGGCGATCGTCACGCTGCCGTCATAGGCAATCGCGTCTTGACCTCGAAACAGTTGATAGAGGCCCTCTGTAAAGTGTTTAAGCGCATCTTTCGGGAGAACCGATGCAATCGGCTGCATCACTATCGCCGCCGGATCGTTGACCTGAAGCAGAGCGCAGGCACTAGGATTGGCTTCCGCTATGAGACAAGCATTGCCGAGCGCGCAGCTGACATCCTGACTGAGTTCGAATGCGCCACTGCCTTTCGCGGCCGAGCGGAGGTTCGCGATGACCTTCCATGCATCTTTGGCCGAAAGGCGAACGATGCCCATCGGCATGAAGTGGAAGAGGCTGCCATCGCCAGTCAAGCCGCGTGACGCTTCGATACTCATTGCTGCAAGAAACCAAGCAGGTCTCGGTTCAGCCTGTCCTTGTGCGTGAACAACAGACCGTGCGGAGCGAAAAAAACCACCGGACCGCTGCCCCAGTCCTTGTAATATAGACGCGTGTCGTCGCGGACCGTCAAGATTGGCATCCGTCTAACTCCGTTGCAAGAACTGAGGTTTTTTGAATTATTCGGACGCTATCACAGCGATTTCAGCCGCACCATAGGTGGAATTTACAAGACGGAGCTATGCATCAAAGGACGAGCCTTTCGTTCAAAAGTGGCGCTCTTTTTGACGCGCAGTTTGAAGGTTGGCTTATCGACCGCACTCTCCCGGACCTTTTCCGAAGTCTCTTTTCAGTTCTCGAATCTCGGCTTTGCGGTTGCGTCGTGCGAGCACGTGAACCTAAGGTTTGGAGCTTCAGGTCAGTGGAAAAAGGGTCTGATGCCAACATTCGCTCGAAACCGTCGCGGAAAAAGAAGCCACGTCGAAAGGGCAATCCCGGTGACCGGGCGCGGCGGATGTTGTTGTTATTGGCGGTTGTCGAATACATCCGTTCCAGTATCTTCTAGCCTAGAGGAGGGCATCTTGGCTGATTTACCAAAGACTTGGACGGGAGAGACGGTTGAGCTCTGAACATTTCAGTGGAGCGAGCATAAGGAGTTGTTTCGGCGTCCCGGAGGCCGCGGCTCTGGAGGTGGTGCCGGTGGAATCGGCTGTCTTTTATGCGACGAAGCTAACAAAAGCACTGGGTGATGGGCAGCTTCAGGAGGTAAGGATACCGGCCTCGGATGCTTATCTGCTTCTGATATACCTCGAAGATGCGCTCCACGCCGACGTCGGTACATACGGCACCCGCACCGCTGTCAATTCCTATCGACGGGGATTAATATGTCTCATCGATCTTTTCGACGGCGCGGCCCTTGAATTGCATAGCGATCTCCACGCTCTCGCATTCGTCCTGCCCAAGGAGCTTCTTCTGGAAGTTGCGAAGATTTCGACTTTCACGAGAATCAGCAAGCTCATCTGCAAGAGACGACATCCCGACGAGGTTCTATCAAATTTGGCAACGGCTCTCGTGCCGTTATTCGATGCAAGCAGGCTCGTCCCCCCAGCGCTCCTGAAATCCATGGCGCTCGCAATCTGTGCTCACTTGCTTCACGACTACTGCGACAGGTTAATGCGCAACGGCGTTTCGCCCAGCTCTTTATCGATGGGGCAGGAGAAGGCAGCGAAAGAATATATGATTGAAAATCTCGGGCGCGAACTGAGCGTAGTCGAGATTTCATCGGCTGCAGGGCTATCGCCCAATCATTTTATCCGGGAATTCCGTAGGGCAACTGGGATAACGCCCTATCAATGGCTTATGAAGATCCGGATCGATCGCGCCAAAGATCTTCTACCTATGTCTGCGCTCTCGCTCAAGGATATTGCGAAAGAATGCGGATTCACCGATCAAAGCCATTTTACAAAGGTCTTTGCACGCGAGACGGGCTCCACGCCTGCAGTTTGGCGGAACATGAAGACTCACTGAGCGAATCTTTGCAAAAATCGGGGCAGCTACCAAAATCGATCCATGGTCTCGGGTGCTGGCGTCGTGTGCGATGATGTCGACTTCGCAGTTAAACATCGGGGAAGTCCCGGATCAGTGGTATATGACGAGACCTGTAGATTTGACGCGGGCGTCAAGCTATAGCTGGCCGGACAATATGGGGCGAGCTCTTCCGAGTTTCGTTGAAACCGAGAGGCACTACCGATGGCGATGGACGGTCTTGGCGTCGAGGTCCAGCACAAGAAGGATTCCTTCGGATGTACGGTGGAAGGGCTCGACGAGGACTGGCAGCTTTTCGCCGGCAACATGACCTTTTTCAGAAAGGCATCGAAAACGGCGCCGGGACGAGTCACCACTCCCGCAGGCGCTGATGGATATCTAGTTGGTCTTTCGGTTCAGCGTGGGCATCGCAGGCAGATTTTTGACGGGCAGCGCTCGACCGTTCACGATTTTGGCGAGGGCCACATCTATGTTCGCGATCTGCGCGAGTCCTACAAAGCCGATTTGAGCGGCTCGTTTGATTTTATTCTGGCGGAAATTTCGGGCTCTGACCTTGAGGAGATCGCCGCGGAGTCAGACTTGGGAGACGTTTCTGCCCTCGCAATTACGACCGCGCGCCCGGATGCGCTGTTAGCCGGATTGTTGCGCACGCTGCTTGGATGTGGGGCAAGGCAACAAAGCAATCGCCTCTTTGTGGACCAGATTTCCACGGCAATTGGCGTTCACCTAGCTCATGCCTACGGGAACGGACGGCTTCGGACGACAGATCGCCGATCGGCTCTTTCGAAGAAGCAGGAGCATCTTGCAAAGGAGCTTTTGAGAAGCCGGATTGCGACGGAGGTTTCAATTAGCGAGATCGCTCTCCTCTGCAATCTGCCAAGATTTTCTTTCATCTGCGCCTTCCGTGAGACGACAGGGATGACACCCAACGAATGGCTTCGACAAGCACGCCTGGAGCACGCTTGTCTACTGCTTCGGAATGGAGAGCTCTCGCTTGCGGACATCGCTGCAGCCTGCGGATATTCGGAAGTCCCCAATTTCGTTGGCGCCTTCACAAGATCGATGACCGTCACACCTGAAACTTGGCGGCTCTCCGCCGGCGTCACATCACCCTCGCTTTAAGCGGGTAAATAGGTGATGTCACGTTGTCGTGGGTTTAACGGTTGCAAGATAAGTCGTCGGCATGACCACACCTGCCGTTCGGTCTTCCCGGCACTTCGAAACCTATTCGTCGCACCGCATCAGAAGCACTCCGCTCTCGCCACCCGCATTCACCGTAGAAGACCCTCGGCGATCATGTTGTTGACAGCATTTCCGCCGCCGCCGACACCGATCACGGCGATCCTGGGCTTCAGCTCAACGATGTTTCGGGTCGCAGTCATCGCCAATCTCCAATAAATTGCTATTTGAGCCTATCCGTCGTGGGCGCCGCCGGCTCAAGCGCCAGCCAGTTTGTCCGTCCAGCGCCGGAATATCGCACTGGCATTGACGCCTCCGAAGCCGAAGCCATTGGAAATTGCGTAGTCGATCTCCATTGGCCGCGCCTCGTTTGCCACGAAGTCTATTCCGTCAGCGGCCGGATCGGGGGCATTCAGGTTCAAGGTTGGCGGTGCCACCTGATCCTTGAGCGCCAGGATCGTGAAGATTGCTTCGAGACCGCCGGCGGCGCCAAGCAGGTGGCCGGTCGCCGACTTCGTGCCGCTGACCGCTATCGAGGAATTGGCGCCGAAGACGCTCTTGATGGCATTGATCTCGCCGAGGTCGCCAACCGGCGTGGATGTCGCATGCGCATTGAGGTGGCGAATTTCACCGGGCGAAATGCCGGCTTGAGCAATCGCGATCTCCATGGCTCGGCGCGCGCCGCCCCCGTCCTCGGGACCGGAGGTGACGTGATGAGCGTCCGCCGTCGTTCCGTAACCGACAAGTTCGGCAAGCGGCTTCGCGCCGCGGGCAAGCGCATGGCTCAGCGATTCGATGACAAGAATTCCGGCACCTTCTCCCATGACGAAGCCGTCACGCAACATGTCGAAGGGGCGTGACGCCTTGTCAGGCTTATCGTTGAAGCCGGTGGACAGAGAGCGTGCCGCCGCGAAACCACCGAGACTGACGATGTTCATGCATGCTTCCGTTCCGCCGCACACGGCGATATCGGCTTCATTCGCGCGGATAAGGCGGGCCGCATCACCGATCGCCTGGATACCTGCCGCGCAGGCGGTGACCGGTGCGCCGAGCGGACCTTTGAAACCATGGCGGATCGAAATCTGGCCGGCCGCCAGGTTCACCAGAAACGATGGAATCGTGAATGGCGACAGGCGACGGGGACCACGCTGATCGACTGTCCGTACCGCTTCGGTTATCGCCGGAAACCCGCCGATCCCGGAGGCGATGATTGTCGCGGTGCGCAGACGGTCCACCTCCGACACCGGTCTCCAGCCAGCTTGCGTGAGGGCCTCTTCCGCCGCCGCCAGTGCAAAAAGTATAAAGCGGTCGACCTTGCGCTGATCCTTTGGAGCAAAAACGATATTCGGGTCGAAGCCTCCCTCGGGGTCTTCTTCCAGGGACGGAACGGTGCCGCCGATCTTCGCGGGCAGGTCTCCCACCACCTCATCTGCAAGGCGTCGAATGCCCGAACGACCGGCCAGGAGCCGAGCCCAGGATGTCGATACATCGGCTCCGAGCGGGCTGACGGCGCCCATGCCTGTGATAACGATACGACGCATGCGTTCTCCAGCGATCAATCTTTCATGGAGCCGGGAGACCGGCCGACATGAGGTTAATGGTAGCTCTGGAAGGCAGCGTCCGGCAAAAGACAGGATACTCCCAGAACCGGCATCTCATTCTTCTTCGGTGCAGTTCGTGATGCGCCTGACCGCATCAGCGGCGGTTTCGAGGACACGCTGCGACATGCCTTCATCCGTCATGATGCGCGAGATCGTTACGGCGCCCACCATGAGTGACAGGACAGCCATGGCTTTGTCATAGGGTTTCGAGCCGTCCGCGGCCGGGATCAATTCGTCGAGAATCTGAAGATGCGCTTCAATGCCATCCTGGAAGGGCGCTCGTACTTCTTCGCTCTGGCGAGCCGCATCGGAGCCAAGCGCCACAAGCGGGCATCCATCGCTTGTTTCTCCCCGGTGATCGGACGAGAGATAGAGGCCGACAACCGCCCCAAGGGGATCGGGACTTCCGGCGGCAACCGTCGACCACCTGCGCGTTGCGCTCTCCATGGCTCGCCTGGACGCCAGCGCAGCAAGATCATCCTTCGACTGGAACTGCTTGTAGAACCCGCCTTGAGTGAGGCCGGCACCCTTCATCAACTCCTTTAGCCCGACGCCGTCGAAGCCATGCACCCGGAAGAGCCGGCTTGCAGCGTTGATCACCGCTTCACGATTTGCCTCGGCCTGAGCGCGACTGACTCTCATATCGATCTCCAATTAGATTTCACTTGACATCTATAGCACAATTAGAGTTAGATCGCAATCTAAATTAGTTGCTGTGCCCGTCAACAAGGGTTAATGACATGAACCGCAAAATTCTTCTCGCCTCCTTCGGCCTCCTGGCGGCTGCCGGCGCCACGGCCTTCGTTTTGGTCGCGGAATCTTCGGAAGGAAACGCGCAGGCCGCCGATCCGCGCATTGCGCCACCGCTCGTCAGCTTGGTGGAAGCAAAGAGGCCGCAGACGGCCGAGCGCACCTTCACGGGCACGATTGCGGCCCGAGTACAAAGTAATCTTGGCTTTCGCGTGCCAGGCAAGATCATGCAGCGTTATGTGGATGTTGGCGAGCAGGTCAAAGCCGGTCAGCCCCTGATGCGTATCGATGAGACCGATCTGGCCCTCGCACTTGCAGCGAAACGCAATGCAGTCGCCTCGGCTCAGGCTGTGCTGACCCAGGCGCAAGCCGACGAGAGACGCTACGCCGCCTTGGTGAAAAACGGATTGGCGGCCGCCTCTCCGCAGCGTTACGAACAGGCAAAGGCCGCACTCGACACGGCAACCGCGCAGTTTGCGGCGGCGGAGGCGGATGCAAGGGTCGCGGAAAACGCGGCAACCTACTCCCTGCTGGTTGCTGATGCCGACGGGACCATCGTCGAGACGCTCGGCGAGCCGGGTCAAGTCGTGACCGCGGGGCAAACTGTGGTCCGCCTCGCACAGGCCGGCCCGCGTGAAGCGCTGGTCTGGCTTCCGGAATCCCTGCGGCCGCAGATCGGCGACATCGCCGACGCCAGCATCTACGGAAACGAGAACCGGCGAGACAAGGCGCGGCTCCGGCAGATATCCGACGCCGCTGATCCTCAAACCCGTACCTACGAAGCACGCTGGGTTCTGGATGGCGTGGCAGCGTCAGCCCCGCTGGGCGCGACAGTGACGATCAGGATCTCCAACAATAATGGTCAATCGCATGCCGCGGTGCCTGTTGGCGCCGTTTTGGACGACGGCACTCGGACCGGCGTCTGGGTCTTCGACGGGAAATCTTCGACCGTCCATTTCAGGCAGGTGAAAATAGAACAGATGGGTGAGGAGACCGCGGTGGTTTCCAGCCTGGATGCAGGCGAGCCCATCGTCGCTCTTGGAGCCCATCTGCTGCAGGACGGCGCGAGCGTTCGGACCAAGGCAGAACAGGCAAAGGCGACAAACTGATGAACTTCAATCTATCCGCGCTCGCGGTTCGCGAGAGAGCCGTTACCCTGTTCTTCATCGTCCTTTTGGCCGCGGCCGGCGCCTACGCCTTCGTCAAGCTCGGACGCGCGGAGGACCCATCGTTCACTATCAAGACCTTGACCGTCACGTCCGTGTGGCCGGGCGCAACAGCGCGGGAAATGCAGGATCTTGTCGCCGAGCCGCTCGAGAAACGCCTCCAGGAACTCACCTGGTACGATCGTGTCGAGACGACAACGCGGCCGGGATACGCCTTTTTGACCGTCACGTTGAAGGACAGTACGCCCGCCACCGCCGTCGAAGAGGAATTCTATCAGGCCCGAAAGAAGCTTGGAGACGAGGCCCGCAACCTTCCCCCGGGCGTCCTCGGTCCTTTCGTCAACGACGAGTATTCCGATGTCAGCTTCGGTCTTTATGCGTTGAAGGCCAAGGGCATGCCGATGCGTGAGCTTGTGCGGCAGGCCGAGGTGATCCGCCAGGATCTTCTGCATGTGCCGGGCGTCAAGAAGATCAATATCCTCGGAGAGCGGCCCGAACAGATCTTTGTCGAATTCTCCTATGCCAAGCTCGCCACGCTCGGCATTTCGGCGCAAGACATCGCGGCCGCCTTGCAGCGGCAAAACACCGTGACGCCGGCAGGGTCGATCGATACGCGCGGCCCGCAGGTCTTCATTCGGTTCGATGGCGCCTATAACAGCATACAGGCGATCGCCGACACACCGATCGTCGCGGCCGGACGCACGCTGAAGCTCTCGGATTTCGCTGAGGTCAAGCGCGGTTATGAAGATCCGGCCACCTACCTCATTCGCCATGACGGCGAGCCCGCCATCATGCTTGGCGTGGTGATGCAACAAGGCTGGAACGGTCTGGAACTCGGCAAGGCGCTGGAAGAAAGATCTGCTGCGATCGCCCAGACCTTGCCGCTCGGCATGACGCTCGCCAAGGTCAGCGACCAAGCCGTCAACATCCAGGAAGCTGTCGGCGAATTCATGCTGAAATTCGCCATGGCGCTCGGCGTGGTGTTGTTCGTAAGCCTCATCAGCCTCGGTTGGCGTGTCGGCATCGTCGTGGCTCTGGCCGTTCCGCTCACGCTTGCCGTCGTCTTCCTCATCATGCTGGAGACCGGGCGATTCTTCGATCGCATCACGCTCGGTGCCCTCATTCTGGCGCTCGGCCTCCTGGTCGACGATGCCATCATTGCCATCGAGGTGATGGTTGTGAAGATGGAAGAGGGGATGGATCGCATCAAGGCGGCCGCCTATGCCTGGAGCCACACGGCCGCGCCGATGCTGTCCGGCACGCTCGTGACGATCATCGGGCTGATGCCGGTCGGCTTTGCCAGATCGACCGCCGGCGAGTACGCAGGCAACATCTTCTGGGTCGTGGGCTTTGCCCTGATCGTATCCTGGATTGTCGCGGTGGTCTTCACGCCGTATCTCGGCGTCAAGATGCTGCCGGCGATCAAGCCGGTCGAGGGTGGCCATCATGCCATCTACGACACGCCGAATTACCGGCGCCTGCGCGGACTGATCGAGTTCACCGTTCGCCACAAGTTCGTCACCTGCGCGGTGGTGGGCATCGTTATGGTCATCTCCGTCGTCGGAATGGGAGCGGTGAAACAGCAGTTCTTCCCGACATCGGATCGTCCCGAGGTCCTGGTCGAAGTCCGCATGCCTGAAGGCACCAGCATCGAGACGACGACGGCTACGGTCGAGAAACTCGAAGGCTGGCTGCAGCAACAGCCGGAGGCGAAGACCGTCACCAGCTATGTCGGTCAGGGCGCTCCGCGCTTCTTCTTTGCCATGGCGCCGGAGTTGCCGGACCCGTCTTTCGCCAAGATCGTCGTGCTGACCCCTGATGCTCACGCACGCGAGACGTTGAAGCTTCGGCTCCGCGCGGCCATCTCGGATGGGCTGGCCCCCGAGGCTTACGTTCGCGTTACGCAGCTCGTATTCGGTCCTTACACGCCGTTTCCGGTCGAGTTCCGGATAACAGGCCCTGATCCGGAGCAATTGTACCAGATTTCCGAGAAGGCCCTGGACATCATGAAGAGCGTGCCGGATGTGCGCCAGGCAAACCGCGATTGGGGCAACCGCACGCCCGTGCTGCGCTTCGTTCCTGACCAGGATAGGCTTAACCTGATCGGCCTGTCGCCGGCGGAGGCAGCCCAGCAGATGCAATTGCTGCTAAGTGGAATCCCGATCACGCAGGTGCGCGAGAATATCCGCAATGTGCCTGTCATCGCGCGCAGTGCTGGCGAAAACCGGCTCGATCCCTCAAGATTGGCGGATTTCTCGCTGATGAGCCGCGATGGGCGACAGGTCCCGCTCGATCAGATCGGTCACTCCGAAATCCGATTTGAAGAGCCGATACTGAAGCGTCGGGATCGAACGCCCGTTGTCACGATCCGTTCTGATATCAACGAGGCAACACAGCCTCCGGAAGTCTCGCAGCAGGTCATGAAGGCGCTCCAGCCGCTGATTGCCTCACTTCCTGTGGGATATCGTATCGAGATGGGCGGCAACATCGAGGAATCGCTCAAGGCCAATGTCGCTCTCGTCAAAATCTTCCCGGCGATGATTGCCGCCATGCTGATTGTCATCATCCTCCAGGTCCGGAGCCTGTCGACGATGACCATGGTCATGCTGACGGGGCCGCTCGGCCTTGCCGGTGCGGTTCCGGTCTTGCTCCTGTTCCATCAGCCCTTCGGCTTCAATGCCATTCTCGGATTGATCGGACTGGCCGGCATCCTGATGCGCAATACCTTGATCCTGACGGAGCAGATCAAGGAGAATAAGGCGGCTGGCCTCGACGACTATCACGCCGTCATCGAGGCGACGGTGCAGCGGACACGTCCCGTCATCCTGACAGCGCTCGCGGCCGTCCTTGCCTTCATTCCTCTTACTCATTCGGTGTTCTGGGGCTCGATGGCTTACACGCTGATCGGTGGAACGGCGGTCGGAACCGTGATGATCCTGCTCTTCCTTCCAGCTCTCTATGCCACCTGGTTCCGCATCAAGCCGACGAAAAATGAAAGTCATCAGGGTTCACCGGAGGAGGTGGAGCAACAAACGGCAATGGCTGCCGAGTGATGGTCTCTTGCCGAAAGCGATCTGCCCGATTTTCCCGTGGCTCTGCTCGATGCACCATATCAGGCGGTTTTCAGCGGGGACGGGTGATCGTCCGGACGGGCGCGCCAGATTCATTTCGCCGACTTGGGAGACGATGATGAATCTGGCGGACTCGACAGAAATTGATCTCGACCAGTCGCGGACGCGGATTCTCGAGGTGGCGGAAAAATATTTTCGGCGCATTGGCTATCATAAGACGTCAGTGGCCGACATCGCCGCGGAACTCGGCATGAGCCGCGCGAATGTCTATCGCTTCTTTCCCTGCAGGACGGCGATCAACAATTCGGTTTGCGGACTTATCGTCAAAGAGGTTGCCGAAGTTGCTCATGCGATCGCACGGATGGACGCGCCAGCAGGCAAAAGGCTTGTTGAACTCTTATACGCCATTCACCGGCACAGCATGAGGACATTGGTGGAGGAGAGACCCATCCACGCGCTGCTCGTCGCTGCCATGAATGAAAGTTGGACAATCATCGACGCCCATAACGAGCAGATCCTGGCAATCCTCGAAGCACTTATCCGCGAGGGTCTGCAAGCAGGCGAGTTCAAGGTCGAAGACGCCGAGGAAGCTGCACGAGGAACGATCACAGCGTTCTTGCCGTTCTTCCATCCGGTCCTGGTTGAGCAGCGTGTTCAGGAGGGAGAGGACACCGCTGTGGCCGCACGCGCCCAAATCCGCTTTATCATGCGCGCCCTTGGCAAATCCGAGTCATGCGTCGTTGAGGTTCACGCCAGGGAGAAATGAGTAAATTTCGTCCCGATCACCTTGTGTTGACAGATTACGGCATTATCTAGCGCACTAGATAAATGTACACTAGATGAAATCCATGTCTAACAACGAGACCGCATCCCGCCGCGCGGTGGGCACCGAACTTTCGTTCGCGCTGTATGGGGCCGCCAATCGAATGGCTCGCCTTCACAAGCCATTCTTGCAGCCGCTTGGCCTGACGTTTCCACAATATCTGGTGATGCTTGAGCTCTATGGCGGTACGCCGCGCGCGGTTGGAGAATTGGGTGCAAAGCTCGATATGGACACGGGAACGATCACGCCGCTTCTCAAGCGCTTGGAATCCGCCGGGATGGTGACGCGGACGCGGGATCGAGACGATGAGCGCCGGGTCCTCATCAATCTAACGAAAGCGGGTGAATCCCTTCGCGACGAGCTTTGGGCCGTAACGGACAAGATCAAAACCGCCTGCCAGCTTACGGACGACGGGCTAGTCGACTTGCGTGACACTCTGCATGCATTCGCTCGCCCCGTCCACGATTGAGACGAATATTCTCTCATTTCAAAGGAAGGACATCCCATGAAGATCGGAATCATCGGCGCCGGAAATGTCGGTGCGACCCTGGCAAGAAGGCTTGCCGCCGGCGGCCATGAGATCAAGCTCGCCAATTCAAAGGGACCGGACACAATCCGTGAGCTTGCACGTGATGTAGGGGCTGCCGCTGTTTCGAAGGAAGAAGCGGTTCAAGATGTGGAGGTGGTCGTTCTTTCGATCCCGTTCGGAAACTATCCTGAACTCGGCAAACTTTTCAGTGATGTGGGTACCGACGTCATCGTGATTGACACCTCGAATTATTATCCATTTCGCGACGGCGCGATCGCCAAGGTCGATGCCGGCATGCCTGAGAGCGTTTGGGTGAGCGAGCAAATCGGGCGAGCCGTTGTCAAGGCATGGAACGCTGCATTGGCGGCGACGCTGGCGGATAAGGGGCTGCCCGAAGGGACGGATGGACGCATCGCAATTCCGGTTGCAGGCGACGATCCGAAAGCAAAGGCAATCGCCGTAAAGCTGATAGAGGCCACTGGTTTCGATGCGGTGGATTCGGGAGGATTGGCGGAGTCCTGGCGTCAGCAGCCTGGCACACCCGCCTATTGCACGGAACTCGCGACAACCGAGCTGACGGCGGCGCTGCGATCCGCGGATCGATCCAGCGCAGCCAATAATCGCGATACACTGATCGAGCAGTTCATGACCGCGGGCGCAAGCCTGACCCACGACGAAACGGTCGCGCTAAATCGAGCGGGCACTGTCGTCACCAAATCGTAGGCCCTCCGAGGTTCATGCCGATGGGGCTATGTTCCAGGTCCTATCGGCATGCTCCGGGGGTGACACCAGTCGCACTTCAACACAGAATTTAGCCGGGCTCTTTCGCCATCCGCATGGACACAGCTACCTCGTTTCCTCTTGCGCCACGTTCGGTACCGCCACGTGGAAGCTCATGTTTCAAATCGAAGATCAGGCAGGTCGAAGTGCCGTGGGCGTGGAGCTTGCCTTGCGGGGTCTCTATCCTGTCTTCCAAAGTGATAACTGTCCGACCTCGAGAGCACCTTTCCGGTGATCCTCAATTCGCCGCAGTCGACAGAAATTGTACGTAGTCGGCCTCGAATACAATCCGACATGGTGACGCTAAGCGCGTTGGCATGCTGCGGTGGTCACCAATCGACTGAGCAGCGCCCTCCACACTCATCTCCAACCATTACAGCCGGACCCGACACGCTCAAAAACAGCTGGCGCTTCATTTTATATGTTGATCGACATCCAAAATAAAGTTAGATTGCGATCGAAATCTAATTGAATGTTGTGCGAAGCGAAATGCGGAATCCACCTGACAAACAAATAATCTGATCCCGCTGAAGCTTCCTAACACTCGTTCGCACAAACCTCAGGAGCATGCATGTCCAATCAGAAAGTCGTCGTTATCACCGGCGCATCATCCGGAATAGGCGAGGCCGCGGCGCGCCTTCTCGCACAAAACGGCTTCCAGGTCTTTGGGGGCGCACGCAATCCGCGTGCAAGTTCAATTCCTGGCGTCCGCTTTGGGATTGTCGATGTGACAGATGACACATCGGTTTCGAACTTCGTCGAATGGGTTTTGTCCGAAGCAGGTAAAATCGATATTCTGATCAATAATGCGGGCGTTTCGCTGGTCGGCCCTGTCGAGAATACGTCGACGTCCGAAGCTCAAACGGTGTTCGATACCAACGTGTTCGGCCCTTTGCGCATGATCCGTGCTGCGCTACCCTCGATGCGCGCCGCCCGCAGCGGGCTCATCATCAATATCAGCTCGGTACTGGGCTTCCTGCCTGCACCATTCATGGGACTATATGCCAGCAGCAAGCATGCGCTTGAAGGGCTGTCGGAGTCCCTGGATCATGAGGTTCGTGAGTTCAACGTGCGTGTAGTCCTGCTCCAACCTACCTTCACGAACACGAAGCTTGATGTAAACGCGGCGCACACCGCAGCGCCTTTGGGTGTCTATGAAACGCAGGCCCATGCGACCGTCGAAGCAGTCGTGGACCAGATCAAGTCCGCGCCGTCGGCGCAGGCAGTCGCGGAGAGAATCCTCGCTGCAATCAATGGTCCGTACCGCATGCGGCAGCCCGCCGGCGGCAACGCGGCGCTTCTAAGCCGGCTGCGCAGGTTCATGCCCGCTAACGCAGTCGACAGCAGTCTGCGCAAGACATTCGGGTTTGGGAAGCGCCGACCATCCTAGTTCGACGCCGCTGCCCGTCGAGGACAACGAGGCGGAGGAGGACTCGCCCCCGCAGTCTACCTTTCGCCTCGGCCGCCCGTCTCTCTAGGATGGGCGGCAGCTTCAGTATGTTCCCTAAATCGCATTCCGCCTCAAGCGCGTCCATTGGGGTGGGGCCAATGCAAGTCTCGGTGCAATCAAGCTCCCCGCAACCAAATACACCAAAGCCCGCCATCGCGCCGGCGTTCGTGTACTTGCTAACGGGTCGAGCATTTAACGCCTGCTCACAGGCCCGCAAGCAGGCAGAGCCGACGCCGCGGCACAAAAACCACAAACCCTGCACACAAAACCAAAATCACCCTCCCAAAAGAAATCCAAAGCCAGACAGGCCCACAAGCCTAAACACTTCAGCACAAGCCTGCGCGAGGGCGATATCTCCAAAACCTAGCCAAACATCGTCGCAAGACGCGCAGTTTGCCCGAATTTCGCAATGCTCACGCAATTCAGCCTGCCGAGATTGCCGCCGTCTTATTAATCGAAGGCGGATGTTATGCGATTATCGTTTGTGTTGGCTTATATCGTCCTGACCGGCGGGCACGGCCCTTCGGGGGCACATCCCAGTCCACTGCGGCAAGAGCCGGCCGTGCTCTCAATCCAATACAGATACGATCCCTGCACGGATGGCCGCGTAAGCGACGGCCGGCCGCGAAGTTGCGCCGAGATCAGGCGCGCGCTTCGGCATGAGCGATGGCGCCGCCGGCCGGACGACGAATATAGCCGGCGAGAGGAGCGCCGCGTAAATCCGTGCACGGATGGGCGCTTCAACGACGGGCGAGCCCGAACCTGCCGTGAATTGCTGGACCGGTTGGACGCGCGATGAAGAGGATACTGTCCTTCCTGTCATGGCCCCTGGTATTTTTCTCCGGCCTGTTGTGCACTTATTTCGCCTTTTCGAGCGAGAGGCCGATGTTGGCCTTTGCGCTCGTCTATGCCGGCGAGGTCCTGCTGCTTTTCCTGCTCGAACGGTACGTCCCCTATGAGCGGCGCTGGCTGTTTCCCGACGGAGAAACGGCAAACGATATCGCCCACACGGTTCTTACCAAGGGGCTGGTGCAGATCCTGGCGCTGCTGGGCGCCATCTTTCCGATGTTCGCGGCCACTGTCCTGCTGCCGCTCGCCGGTGCCCGGTTTGACATCTGGCCGACGGCGCGCCCCATGTTGCTGCAGGTTGCCATGGCTGTCCTCATTGCGGAATTCGGCCTGTACTGGTCGCATCGGATCGCCCATGAGCGGCTTTTCTTCTGGCGATTTCATGCTCTGCATCACAGCGTGACCCGCCTTTGGGTCATCAATACCGGCCGCTTTCATATTGTGGACTCGCTGTTCAAGGTCGCGCTCAGCCAGGTTCCTCTTTTTCTTCTGGGCGCCCCCCCTGCAGATATTCTGGTGGCTCGGCGCCGTCACGGCGTTCATGGGCATTCTCACCCATTGCAACGTCGACATGAGGACCGGCTTTTTCGATTACATCTTCAGCACGCCGCGCCTGCATCGATGGCATCATTCCAAGGAGATTCGCGAAGGCAACACGAATTACGGCGAGAACGTCGTATTCTTCGATCTTCTGTTTGGCAGCTATTTCAACCCGGACCGCCCGTCCTCGATCGATATCGGCATTCGAGGCCAGATCGCGAAGAGTTTCCTGGGTCAGCTGGCGCAGCCTTTCAGAAAGGACGGCACCCGCCAGATTCTCGGCCGCTCGACAAAAAGCGGCTGAGGCCGCAATGCGCAATGCTGCCGTAATCCCCGCGACGTACCCCCGCCTGCAATCTCCCTCCAGTCGCAAAGGACTTCCTGATGTCTGTCACTCGCATGAAGCGGCTGCCGGCCGGTATTGCCGCGCTCGCGGTTTTGCTGGTCCTGCCGGCCTGCGCCTCGCAAATCATGAAGAGCTATATCGGCGCGCCGATCAGCAGCGTCATGCTCGATTACGGCCCGCCTGATAACGTTTATGGTTTGCGCCAGGGTGAGCGCGCCTATCAATGGCGCAAGCAGAAGACGCAGGTGGTAGCAGGCCAATCCAGCGGCGAAGTCAAGGAAACGCGCCGCGGCAGGCGTTACGAAGTCACCGAAACGCCCGGCTATGTCGAGCAGACGGAATGCTTCTATACGTTCTATACCCGAAGCTCCGGATCCGATTGGTATGTGACGAGCTTCCGCCAGCCCTCGCTCGAGTGCGAATAGATCCCTCCAGCCGCCAGATTCCTGGATCTGAAGGGCAGTTTCGTGATCTTCGCCACCCTGATTTCGCGTTGTCCGCCAGAGGGTATTGTGTCGGGGAGTGAAGTGGCCCAAGCTGTCTCGGCACCTGCCGAGGCGGCCCGCAAGCCTATCGATTTGCTGCTTTTCCAAGGGCGCTGATAGGGGACTTGCAGATCGCCGATTTTCGGACTTACGGGCTTTGATTATCCGGCGAAGCCCGATGATATGCCGTCATCTGCCGTCGGCATCAGCTACGATGCCAGGACTACGCTGACGATGGTTCCGATTGCGCGGATGAAGCGGCGGACCTCGGAATCTTGACCGCGACGGCCGCTTACGCGTTTTGCGGGCGCGCTCCGTTGCTTGTCGATGTTACCACGACGCCTCAATCTCCAGCACTGCAAGCGCCGGGATGATCGTAATTTCCGCGAAACGGCTCGTCGTACCCAAAATCATGCTTTCATTTCATGATTGAGAGCGGCGAAGGGACTGATCCGGGGTTTGATCAATCATCCTTCGCCGCTCCCCGCCGGCATGCCCTGGCTTGAAAAGACATGCCGGCGTCTGCAAATTTCGCCGCTCAGAAGCGATAGTTCAGGCCGGCTTTGATGACATGGTCATGGACATCGGTCTTCGACTTGCCGGCCGATGTCGTCGTGGATACGTCGTTAGTCATGACGTAGTTGTATTCGATCTTGGCTGACAGTCCGCCACCGAAGCCCTGTTCGATGCCGCCGCCGAAGAGATATCCCTGTTTCCAGCCGCCGGGGGCGGAAACACCCCTGCCGCCCTCGAATTTGGTCATCGTCAGGCCTGCCGTCCCGTAGACGAGCGTGCGATCGAAGGTCAGACCCGCCTTCGCCTTGACGGCGCCGCGAAAGCGTTCTTCCACCTTGCCGTTCGGCACGCGTATCTCGTTGTTTCCGAGGTAGGAGCCCTCCAGCTCGGCGCCGAGGATGCCCGGGCCGACCTGGAAATTGTAGCCGGCTTGCACGCCCCCGGTCAGACCCTTGCCGCTGGCAAAAGGGTTCAGTTTCGGCGAGGCGATGCCGCCATGCGCACCGAAATAGGCGCCGCTCCATTGGAATGCCGACGGGCGGTCATAGGCGGAGGCATCCGGAGCCTGGTAGGTCGTGAGATCGGCGGCGGAGGCATTGGTCGCGGCCGCCATAGCCAAAGCGGCGAAGAGGGTCGTTCTTGCGCTGAGAGACATTGATAACTCCATACGAAACCCATGCGCCATCCCTTGGCGCTCGCAAGGTCTCTGTTTGCGTTGGAGAACCGGAAACGGTTCCTGCTTCTCTCCGGTGCCGCCCGTCTTGGGAACGGATTGGCCTTGGGAGATGCAGGTCATTTTGCGGGTGAGAATTGCGGATACATTGCATTGCCTTGAAAATATCGAGAAATTATCAAGTATTTTTAGAGAGTTGAGTAGATTTCTTTAATTATATTCTAAGATTGAAAGGGGTGGCCGCCAAGTTCGGTCGTCGATCGAAATGGTGTTGTGCAGGACATGACGATCGACATCGGCGCATCATCTCGCAATCGGGCGCCGGCCTCATCTTCAATATTTATCCCGCCGATTTTGACGGGTCGTTCTGGATGCATTCCAGCCAGGCCGCGGCGACGGCTGCCGCCAGCGACAGCAGGAAGACCAGGAGGATGCAGGTCGTGCGGAATGAGGTCAGGCCGATCGCGGCGCCCGTCAGCATGTATTCCAGCGGCAGAAACAGCAAAACGACCGAGTAGGAAAGACCCATCATGTAGGGCCGGCAGTCGCGCGGCGCCTTCATTTGCAGGATCGCGATGAAGGCGGGCGAGAGCCAGCCATTGGCCAGTCCGGCCACGAGACCGGCAAGCATCATCGTCAGCGGCGAAATCTCCATCCACAGAATGCCCATCGAGAGCGCCAGACCGAGAAGAGCCCTGCAAATGACGGAGGCGGGCGTCGGCATGGCATGACGCGATGCCAGATGCAGGTTCATCATGATCGTGCCGGTCGCCGACGCCGCGATGAAGAGACCGAGCCATGCCACCGATTCACCTTGCAGCCGCAAGGCGGCCGGTACGACGAAGATCTGCAGCGTCATGAAGAAGCCGAGCGCCGCGCTTCCCCAAAGCGCGAATGGCAGCGACACGGCCGAAGCGCGGAGCCGTTTCCCGGCATTGGCGATCTCGCCGAGTCTTGGCGCCGGACGCAGACGAAACCTTGGCAGGCTGAAGGACAGGAGCATCATCGCGATGAAATTGCCGATGACGATCCACCACGCCGCATCCTTCGGGCCGATGACGGCAATGACGAAAGCGCTTGCCGCGGACGCCGTCAGCAGCATGAGGCCATCGATCGTATCGTCGACGGAACTGGCGGCGGCCGAAGACAGCCTCGAAAGGCGGGCAATTTCCGGAGCCTTCGCTTCGGTGGCGACGGTCGCCGGCCCATCGAGGATCGAGCCTGTAAAGCTCAGAATGAGGAAGGTGCCCGGATGCAGGAAATCCGCCATGTAGAGGACCGCGATCAGCAGCGAAGTCAGCATTCCGATCTTGGCGGAGATGAGCGCGGTATAGCGGATTCCGAGCATTTCCGCGACATAGCCGCCAAAGACCATTCCGATCAACAGGACGAGGCCGTTCACGAAGGCCACCAGCGCCATGCACACCACGCTGCGGGTGAGGTCATACATGATCCAGGGGTACAGGATGGTCGCGAAGGCATGGCTGGCGTTCAGGGCGACATTGCTCAATTGCAGCCCGACGAAAGGCCATCGCATGCTGCGTTGAAGTTGGTGAAACACGGTTTTTTCCCGACGACGGTTGGCATCGCCAGATTCGGCGCTCTGCCTTGCAGCAACATTACGGGAAGCGAGAATTCCCGCGGGCTGCCGGAGAACCGTCCAAGAGAGTTGGGGAGAAGGCCGCTAGACCGCTTTCGCGGCCAAATCCGGCAAGGCCCCTGAAGAAAGGTCCATGGTCAGGCGCGCGCCTCCCGCGCGGCTGGCGCCGGCCGTGACGCGGCCCCCATGCAAATCGACGATCTGCCGGACGAGATGGAGGCCGAGACCCGTTCCGCGCGGGCGTGGCCGCAGCCGGTAGAAGGGCTCGAAGATCCGCTCGCGCTCGCCGGGCGGTATGCCCGGCCCCTCGTCGCTCACCTCCACGAGCCCGGAGGATATGTGAATGCTGATCGTTCCCCGGCCGCCGCCATGGTCTATGGCATTCTGGATAAGGCTCGTCATGGCGCGCTCCAGCGCGGCTTCGTCGCCCTGGAGGGCAATGTCTGGACCTGCGTGGATCAGATCGAGTTCGTAGCCGGCAGGGAAGGCGAGCGGCGCCATGTCGCTCACCACACGCCGACCAAGCGCCAGCAGCGAGACAGGGCGGAACTCGACATTGTCCCGCCGCAGCCGCTCGATATCGAGCAGCTGCTCGGTCAGCGTGGTCAGCCGCGCAACGTCGGCCACCAGCTGCACGCGTTCGGGCATATGCGGCAGGGCGGCGACGCGCGTGCCCAGGATGGCGATCGGGGTTCTGAGTTCATGGGCGGCATCCGCCAGGAAGCGCTGATGCCGTTCATAGCCGTCATCAAGCCGGCGAAGGGCCTCGTTGACGGCACGAATGAGTGAAGCGATTTCGGGCGGCGTGCCGATGGTTTCCAGCCGAACGCCTCGTCGGCCGATATCGATCAGGGCTGCCTGTTTTTCCGCCTTCGCGATGCCCGCCACCGCCCCGCGCACCACCAGCGGGGTTGCGAGCAGGATGCCGAGCGCGATGACGATGATGATCGGCAACCCGATCTTGACCAAGACCAGCAGTAGCCCGAGCGCGACGATGGAAGGCGGGGCGCTGCTTTCGGTGCCGGTCATGACCAGCATCTCGCCCACGGGCGTGTAGACCGTCCTCATGCGCGCTTCCGGCCGGTCCATCGCGGCGCCATCGACCGTCGAGCCGAAGCGGGCCTGGCCGATGCCGGACAGCGTTTCGCTGATGCGGGCGAAGATCGCGGGCACCGGACCTTCGGAAATCTGCAATCCCTTGATATCGCGTATGATGAACCACAGGCCTGGCTCGGCCGCTCTAAGCGATGTCAGCTCCGGCGTATCGCGCAGCTGCAATTGACCGGCCGCGTCGCGCCGGATGGCATGCTGCAGCGCCTCGATGGTTCGATCCGTCGAGCGGAAGGCGAAGAGATCGCCCTTGACGAACATGATGCCGAGGACAAGAAGCAGCATCAGGCTCTGGAGGATCAGCAGCCGGCGGATCAATTGCCATTTGAGCGAGCGCCCCGTCGCTTCTTTCATGTCTGCTCCATCAGCATGTAGCCGACGCCGCGCACGCCGTGGATGGTGACGCCGGCATCCGCCTCGGCGAGCTTGCGGCGCAGGCGCGATATGTGGCTATCGAGCGTGTTGGACTGAACCTCGTCGCTCAATCCGAAGACCGATTCCATCAGGATTTCGCGCGGCACCATCCGGCCCGCGCGGCGCATCAGCGCCTCCAGCACCAGCAGCTCGCGCCTCGGCAGATCGAAGCGCATGCCCTCCACCCTCGCTTCGCGGTGATCGAGATCGAGCGTCATCCGGCCGAGCCGGACGGTCATCGGGCTGAGACGATCGGGCCGCCTCATCACCGCGCGCAGCCGCGCCAGAAGCTCCTCGAAGGCGAAAGGCTTTGCCAGGTAATCATCCGCGCCGCCATCCAGGCCGGCGACACGCTCGGCAAGTCGCCCGCGCGCCGTCAGCACGATCACCGGTATATTCGATTTGTGCTGGCGTATCCGCGGAATGAGGGACAGGCCGTCGCCATCGGGAAGTCCGCGATCGAGGATGATCGCATCGTAGGAGCCCACCACGATCATTTCCATGGCCATCGCCATGCCCTCGGCATGATCGGCGATCATGTCATGCCGCCGCAAAGCCGATTGCAGGGCCAGGGCCATTTCGGGCTCGTCCTCCACCACCAGGAGCCGCATTGCTCGCTTGTCCCTTCGTTAGCCGTTGCCGAATATTTCGTGCGCGCGCCACATTGCGACAACATGACGTTTTCTAGCAATGCTGACGTCAAGCCGTCCGGCCAAACCCCTTCGGGAAACAAGCAACCGAAAGGATAGACCGACATCATGAAAGACAGCCTGTTTTTTCTGCGCCAGTGGGCAACCGCGCCGCTTCGCACC
This sequence comes from Rhizobium sp. CCGE531, assembly GCF_003627795.1. Taxonomy (NCBI): domain Bacteria; kingdom Pseudomonadati; phylum Pseudomonadota; class Alphaproteobacteria; order Hyphomicrobiales; family Rhizobiaceae; genus Rhizobium; species Rhizobium sp. CCGE531. Next base: position 128,970 of record NZ_CP032684.1, read on the forward strand.
GCAGCCGTCGCACCTTCAGGCCGCGCGCTGGCGAAGATCATGACCCGGGACATTACGCCGGCGACCGGGGCGGTGATCGAGCTCGGTCCCGGCACCGGTGTATTTACCCGCGCCCTGTGCGGCCGCGGCGTTGCGGAGTGCGATATCACGCTTGTCGAGCTTAATCCGGACTTTGCAACCTTGCTCAAGCGCCGGTTTCCGCAGGCGCGCATATTGCAGATGAGCGCCGCCGATATTCCCGAGGCGCCGGGTCTGCGCGAGGGCGGTGCCGGAGCCGTGCTCAGCGGACTTGGCCTATTGTCGATGCCGACGCGCCAGGTGGTGAAAATCATGCAAGGCGCGTTTCGCTGCCTTGCTCTGAAAGGTGGCTTCTACCAATTTACCTACGGTTCTCGCTGTCCCGTGTCGGACGATGTCCTGAATTTCCTCGGCTTGCAGGCGGAGAGAATAGGCGGCACTTTCTTCAACCTGCCGCCGGCCTCCGTCTACCGGATCACGCGCGCGCCGATCTGGCCGAACGAGATACTGGATCGCGGGGCGGCGGGCGCATCGCGGCGCCCGCTCGATGTCGTCGGTGACTGATCCGGCGATGCCGGCCATGCGCGAGAAGCCTGGAAAGGTTCAGCTTTTCACGGAATCTCGGAACCGCTCCATCTGTTTGTTTCCTGGCAATTCCGGACGGAAAACCGCTGCGCACTTTTCCGGGAATTGCTCTATTCGCAGCGCCGTGCGGTGGCGCGGTCGAAGAGATGCAGCGCGCTGGCGTCAAAGCCGAGCTTGAACGCCTGTCCTTCCGCGATCGCGGTGCGTGGCGGCAGGCAGGCCATCAGCCGCTGCGAACCCGCTTTTGCGGTCACGATCAGTTCCGGGCCGGTCAGTTCCGCCACTTCGCAGACCGCCTCAAGCAGGCCTTGCTCATCGAGACGCAGCATTTCCGGCCGGATGCCGACCACCAGCTCCTGTCCCTGGCTGATCTCCGCTTTCGTCGATGGTATGGGCAGCGTGATCGATGTACCGTCGATGCGGAGCGAACCCTGGTCGGCGGTGGCGTTCAGCAGGTTCATCGGCGGCGCGCCGACGAAGGTCGCGACATAGAGGGTTGCCGGATGGTTGTAGATCTCGTCCGGCGTGCCGAGCTGCTCGATCCTGCCGTCGCGCATGACGGCGATGCGGGTTGCGAGCGTCATCGCCTCGATCTGGTCATGGGTCACATAGACGACGGTGGTCTTCAGCATCTGGTGAAGGCGTTTCAACTCCGTGCGCATCTCCATGCGCAGCTTGGCGTCGAGGTTGGACAGCGGCTCGTCGAAGAGAAAGACTTCCGGCTTGCGCACCAGCGCCCGGCCGATCGCCACGCGCTGGCGCTGACCGCCGGAAAGCTGGCTCGGCTTGCGCTCCAAAAGCGGCTCGATCTGCAGCAGTTTCGCCGCTTCGCGCACCGCCTTGTCGCGCTCGGCGGCAGGTACCTTGCGCATTTCCAGGCCGAAGCCGATGTTGCGATGGACCGAGAGGTTCGGATAGAGCGCGTAGGATTGGAACACCATGGCGATGTCGCGGTCCTTCGGGTGCACGCCGAGCACGGAGCGATCGCCGATGCGGATATCGCCGCTGGTTGCCTCGGCAAGCCCGGCGATGATGTTCAAAAGCGTGGACTTGCCGCAGCCCGATGAGCCGAGCAGTACCAGGAATTCGCCGCTTTCGAGCGAGATATCGATGCCCTTCAGCGTCTCGACTTCGCCGTAGCTCTTGCGGATGTTCTGGATTTCGAGCGCGCTCATCGAACGGCCTCCTCGGATGCTTTTGCCGGGCCGTAGCTGCGCGGCAGAGTGGAAATGGCGCGGGAAGCGACCGCGGTCCCTGCCGAAAGGCAGGCCGCGAGCGGCTCGCCGCGGGCAAGAGCGGCCAGGAAGCCGGCATTGAAGACGTCGCCGGCGCCGATCGTGTCGACGACGGTCACACGCGGCGCGCCTGCTGAAATGACGCTACCGTTGGCGTCGATGGCGATCGCGCCTTCGGGACCGCGCTTGACGACGAAGATGGCACCATTAGGCATGTGCGAGCGAAGAGCAGCCGCAGCCTCGGCCGGATCGTCCATGCCCGCAAGCGTCGTCGTTTCGACTTCGTTCATCAGCGCAACGCCGCAGCGGGAAAGCCAATGCCGCGTCGCATCGCAATTCCTCTCCGTCCAGCCATCGAGCGGCCAGCCGGTGTCGAGCGCAACCGTGATCCGGTATCTGCCCGCCCAGTCGAACAGCGCATCGTAGTCTTGCGTTAGGTCGTCGGTGAGGAAGGCGCCGCACAGCAGCGCATAGCCGCCGGAGAGCTTTGTTTCGTCGAGAACCGCGAGCACGTCGGCAAGATTGAAGCGGGGTAGGTGACCGCGCGTCGTGAAGAAGGTGCGCTCGCCATCGGGATGCGTGATGCCGACCGAGAGCGTCGTACCCTCCGGTCTGACGGGCCATTTGCTGCTGCGGGCGCCGAACGCTTCGCTCAGCCAGCGTCCGAACTGGTCGTTGCCGACATTGGCGGCAATCTCATAATCGACGCCGAGGCCCTCCCAGGCGAGCGCGCTGTTGCCCGCCTGGCCGCCGACGCGCAACTCGTCGTGATCGACGATGATCTCGGTGCCGGCCTTCGGCCATGGCGCCGCCGGCCCGAGGATCAGGTCGATATTGACGTTGCCGATGACTGCAAGCGGCTTCATTCATTCGCTCCGGGTGATCTTGGTGGAGCGTACCGGCGTGCCGGCGTTTTCCACCCGCTCGTCGGCAAAGGCGATCATCAGCGATTGCGCGACGGGCAGCATCTGGAAGATGGCGGCAAGGCCAGTTTCCGGCTTGAAGCGCAGCGTGACGCAGCCCTGCACCGGCTCTTCCTCGGAGCCATCGAAGATGATGACGGGCGCACCCGTTTCGACGGCGGAGACGGCCATGGCCGTCACGAGGTTCGCCGTCGCATCATTGCCGCGGAAGAGCACCACGCCGATCGAGGACCCGAGCATTTCCATCGGACCATGGCGGAGCTGGCCGCCTTCGAGCGAGAAGCAGGGACGGCGGGACAGTTCGGTGAGGCCGAGCGCCAGCGCTTCGGCAACGCCCTGCAGGCGGCGGCCTGATGTGACGACTGTCGCGACATTGGCAAGGGCTGCGAGAGCCGGCTTAATATCGAGCGTCTCCGGGGCACGAAGCACGGCCAAGGCGCGCGCCGGATCTTGGCCCAGAGCGGTGAAGATCGCCAGGTGCAGCGCGAAGGTGACCGTGAGGCTGCGGGTTGCCGCGAAGGCCAGCTCAGTGCCGCCGGCGCCGACGAGAGACGGAGCGGTCCGGGCAAGGAAGGAGCTGCCTTCCAGCGTCAGGCCGAAGGTATCGGCAGTGCCGCCCGTCTCGTTGAACCAGCGCAGCACCTCGGCGCTTTCGCCGGATTGCGAGGTCATGAAAATCGTGCGCCCATCCAGCGACAGCGGCTGGCCGAGCTGTTCGGAGAGCGGCAGGGCGATTGCATCGATACCGGCGGCGCGATAAAGCGGCTCGACGGCGCGGTTGACGGCATGCGAGCCGCCCATGCCGAGCAACAGCAGCTTGCCGGTGCGCGTGAGCGAGGCGGCGGCCTTGGCGGCCATATCGGCGGCGGCTTCGAAGGAGGCAAGCGCATCGGCATGCTGGCGGGCCATCTCGCGATCGATGGCGGCAAGGCCGTCGGGGCGTGTTTTCTCTTTGGTCATGGTCATCCCTTGACGCCGCCATTGGTCAGGCCCGAGATCAGGGCGCGTTGCATGACAAGGCCGATCAGCACCGGAGGCAGGGCGGCCAGCACGCCGGCAGTCGCGATCAGTCCGTAATCCGAAACACGGCCGCCGGCGAGATCCGCGATGGCGACGGTGAGGGTCTTGGCGCGCTGGTCGGAAGTGAAGAGCAGCGCATAGAAGAATTCATCCCAGGCAAGCAGGAAGGCAAAGAGCGCCGAGGTCGCCATCACGGGCATGGCCAGCGGCAGCGTGATGATCTTCAGCGTCTGGAACAGCCCGGCGCCATCGATCATCGCCGCAGCCTCGATCTCCTTCGGAATGGAATCGAAGCCGGATTTCATCAGCCAGGTCGTGAACGGCGCCAGGATCGTCAGATAGACGAGCGCCAGGCCGAAGACGTTGTTGAGCAGGCCGAGATAGGCAAGTCCCATATAGAGCGGCACGGCGAGCGCCACCGGCGGCAGCATGTAGGTGGCGATCACCATGGAAAGCGACCATCCCACCGACGGCGTGCGCGACACGGCCCAGCCGGCGGGGATGGCGAGCGCGATCGCGGCGGTCGTCGCCATGCCGGCAACCTCGATGCTGTTGCGCAGCGACGAGGTGAAGGCGGCTCCCTCGCTGTTTTCCAGCGTCGACAGTAACGCCCTATAGCGCGAGAAATCAGCTGTCTGCGGCCACCAGCGCAGCGGCTTGGCGGCAAGATCGGCAGCCGGCGAAATGCTCATGATGAAAAGCCAGGCGATCGGCGCCAGGATGACGACGGCGAGCAGGATGGCAGAGATATAGATGAAGCAGGTGAAGAGCGGGCTCTTGCGTTCCATCAGGTGGCACTCCCCGCGGTTTTGCGGACAAGGGCGGCGTAGGCAGCGGCAAGCACCGTGACCAAGAGCGTGACGATGAGGGCGAGTGACGCGCCGGACCCAGCTCGCTGGAAGGAGAAGGCCTCTTGATAGACGAGGATCGACAGCGTGCGCGTGCTGTTTGCCGGGCCGCCGCGCGTCATTACCCAGATGATGTCGAAGACCTTGAAGGCCTCGATGGTGCGCAAAACCAGCGCCACCATCAGCGGTCCCACCAGATAGGGAAGGATCACGAAGCGGAAACGCTTGAAGGGCCCTGCGCCATCGACCAGCGATGCGGCGGTGATATCGCGCGGCACGGCCTGCAGCGCGGCAAGCGCAATGAGCGCCACCAGCGGGAAATTCTTCCAGCAGTCGGCAACGATGAGCGCCGTCAGCGCCGTGCCAGGTTCGCCGAGCCAGGAACGGTAGGCGTCAAGCAGGCCAAGCTGGGTGAGCGCTGCGTTGAGCGCGCCGTATTCGGGATTGTAGATCAGGCGCCAGAGCGTCGCGTTGACGACGGTCGGCAGCGCCCAGGGCAGGATCATCAGCGCGCGCAGCACGCCTCGGCCCTTGAAGTCCTGGTTCAGCAGCAGGGCGGCGAGCACGCCGAGCACCATTTCGGCGGCGACGGAGACGATCGCAAACCAGGCCGTGGTGATCAAAGTGCGCTGGAAATTGGAGTTCGCCAGCATCTTGGCGTAGTTGTCGATGCCGACGAAATTGCCGCCGGTGCCGACAAGCTTCGCATCGGTGAAAGAAAGGCCGACCGTATCGACGAGCGGCCAGCCGATGACGGCGACCATCACCACGAGTAGCGGCAACATCAAAAACCAGGCGCGAGTTGTCATAGAGGTGCCGGACATGGCAGGCCCCTTCTTTCATTCATCATGGAGGATAGGAGACGGGCGGAGACTGGCACCGCCCGTCTACAGCGCCGCGCGTCATATATGACGCGCAAAGGTCGCTGTAACGCTTTAAATTCGCTGCATAATTTTATCCTTAAATCGAGCCGATTTAAGGAATTATGCAGTAGATTATCAAAGACCGCTGTTTTGGGCAGCCGACTTCAGCGCGTCTTCAGGTGAAGACTGGCCGAGCAGCGATTCCTGAATCGCTTGCTGAAGTGCGGTCGACAGTTCCTGATACTTCGGCGTCGTCGGACGCGGGTACATGGCGGCAAGCCCGACCTTTGCGGCCGCGATCAGCTCTTCCTGGCCCTTGGTGACGGCCGGATCGCTATAGGACGATGCCCAGATCGGCAGGCTGAGCTTGGCATACTGGTTCTGCGTCGCCTGCGAGGTCATGAAGCTGATGTACTTCCAGGCTTCGTCCGGATGCTTGCTGGCGGAGGTGATGCCGAGGCCCATCGAGCCGTTGACGGCCGAAGCGTCGCTCTTGCCGGCAACGCCCGGCGCCGGCACTACGCCGACCTTGCCCGCGACCTTGCTGTCCTTCGGGTCGTTCGCCATGTTGTACATGTAGGTCCAGTTCAGCGCGAAGGCGGCATCGCCGTTTTCGAAGACCTTGCGGACGTCCTCTTCGAGGAATTCCTTGGAATTCGGATTGGTGAGGCCGGACTTGTAGCTGGTGACCATGTATTTCAGGGCATCGAGGCCGCCGCCGGTCTGGAAGTCCGGCTTGCCGTCCTTGATGAAATCGCCTTTGTAGGCGCTGACGAGCGTGGCGTAGTCGCAGATCGCGGCCTCGGCCTGCGACCAGCTCCAGGCGATCGGCGTTGCCAGAAGGCCCTTGTCCTTGATGGTCTTCGCCTGTTCGTTCAGTTCGTCCCAGGTCTTCGGCGGCGTCTTGATGCCGGCCTTTTCCAGGATTTCCTTGTTGTAGAACAGGTACTTGGTATCAAGGATCCAAGGCATGCCATAGTACTTGCCGTCATACTGGACCGTCGTCCAGGCGCCCGGCAGGACGTTCTTCTTCGTGTCGTCAGACATGCGCGAGGATACATCGACCAGAACCTTGTTGGTCGCGTATTCGGCCGGCCAGATCACGTCGAACAGCACGACGTCGTAGCCGCCGCCCGAACCCTGCGCCAGCACGGTCTTGTCGTGCAGGCCCTCGTAGGGAACGAATTCGAGGTTGACCTTGACGTCCGGATTGGCCTTGGTGAAGGCATCCGTCATGGCGCGCACATCGGCCTCGCTATAGGCGGCCTGCGCCATGAAGAGGGCATTGATCGTCGTTTCGGCAAGGGCATGCGAGGCGAAGGATACGCCGATCAGTGCTGCGCCGAGCAATGTCTTGTTCAATGATTTCAACATTCCATCCTCCATTTTTTTGACAGTCACGCGATTTTTCCAATGGCGGCTGAAGCGTCGCCATCGGTTGTCGAGCAGGCAATTGGCCGGGCCGGCTGCCGAACATCGATCGGAGCGTCTTCGGAGCCCGTTGGCTCGCTTAGGTTCCCTGATGAAACTCTGTGGTTTCTTTTAAGTCAATTGTCTTGACTAATTTGTTCTTCAATATTCTATTGGTGTCAAGAGGCAAATGCGGATGAACGAGAATCGCCCGATCAGGGCCACGAGCGGAACGAACCACGAAGGCACCAGCGCCCATAATCGGCGGGTGATCATCGATGCCCTGCGGCTGAACGGCGCTCTTTCCCGCGCCGATCTCGCCCGCGCCACCCGCCTGACGAAGCAGACGGTCTCCAACATCATGGAGGAGCTGGAAAATGACGGACTGGTGACCTCGCGGGAAACGGTGCGTCGCGGCCGGGGGCAGCCCTCGACGCCCTATGGTCTCGTGCCGGAAGGTGCCTTCGCCATTGGCCTGCAGATCGACCGTCACGTCACCCGCGCCATCGCCGTCGACCTCGTCGGCAACGTCCTCATTCGCAGGGAAGCGAACCTGCCGGCCGGTGGGCCGGCAATGGGCACGCCCGTCGTCCTGCGGCTGGTGGAGGAAGTGCGCGGCGAACTCAAGCAGCGCGTGGCGCAGGCGGAGAAGCGGCTCGTCGGCCTCGGCGTAGCGATGCCAGGCCCATTCGGTATCGAGCAGGATGAGGCCGACAATCCCTGGATGATGGGCGCGTGGCAGCGCTTTCCGCTGCTGGAAACGCTGTCGGCCGGAACCGGTCTCAACGTCACCCTGCAGAACGACGCCGCCGCCTGCGCAACCGCCGAGCGCATGGTCGGCGCCGCGCATGGGCTCGATCATGCCGTTTGCCTCTATGTCGGCTACGGTATCGGCGCGGGGCTCATTCTCGGCGGCGAGCTCTATAGCGGCGCCCATGGCAATGCCGGCGAAATCGGCATGGCGCTGTTGGCGGCGGGCGGGCGGCTGACCCAGCTGGAGCATCGCGCATCGCTGGCTTCTCTCTACGGTCATCTTGGCGTCGATCCGATGGCGCCGGATATCTATTCGCTGATAAACGCGCGCGCTGCCGCCGATGATCCCGATGTTCTCGCCTGGATCGAAAGGGCGGCGGTCGACCTGCGCTGGAGCGTGCAGCTCATCGAAACCATCTTCGATCCGCAGACCGTGATTCTGTGCGGCGGCGCGCCCCCGGCGCTGGCAAAGCGGCTGATCGCCGCCATGCAGCCGCTCTTGCCCTCCAATGCCGATCGTCCCGACCGGTTGCTGCCGCGCCTGCAGCTCGGCATGACCGACCCCTGGGCCGTGGCGCGCGGCGCGGCGGCCGAGCCGATCGGCCACGCCTTCGATCCGCGCTTCCAGGCGATCCTGAAATCCTGAAGTTTAGAGTGATTGCGGGAAAACCGCTGCGCACTTTTCCTGGAATTGCTCTAATCGCGCTTAGCGACAACGCGGCCGATCGCGGAGGGATGGACCTCGAACAGGTGGATCGGCCTCGGACGCGCTCGCCGACATTGGTCACTCCTAGCCATTTGTCTTCGCATTGTGCTTAGCTGAGTGCTTGGGCGAGGCCGATGAGCAGCCCTTCAGGCGCACGGATGTAGCAGAGCCGATACGCGTCTTTGTACTGGACGACTTCGCCTACGAGCTGCGCGCCGCGCGCGCGGAGCCTTTCAAGCGTCTCGTCGATGTCATCAACGGTGAACATGACGCGGAGGTAGCCTAGGGCGTTGACCGGGGCGTTCCGGTGATCTGCGACGACGGTCGGCGTGAGGAAGCGGGAGAACTCGAGCCGGCTGTGGCCGTCCGGTGTGCGCATCATGGCAATCTCGACACGCTGATCGCCCAGTCCAGTGACACGTCCGGCCCATTCTCCTTCGATCGTGGCCCGCCCTTCGAGTTCGAGGCCGAGTTCGCGAAAGAAATCAATCGTCCCTTCGAGGTCTTCGACGACGATTCCCACGTTGTCCATCCGCTTGAGCGCCATGTTTCCAATCTCCAAGGTTTCAATCTACAGGGTGTCGCCCAGTCCAACAACGGGCGCGCTTGAGGTCTCCTCAACACCGGCGGCCATCCGGGGCCTGGTTCGCCGCTATCCACATCAGAAGCTCGAATCATGAACCGCCTCAAGCCACCACCCTGTTTTTCAAACGGTGGCCAAGCACTTTTAGGGATGGCGCGGGCTGGCGCCGAGGCGCGCAAGCACCTTGTTCGGAATGCCGTAGCGCTGGATGATATCGCGGCTGTTGCGCAGGCCGCAGATCTCGCGGTGGATGAACATTCCCCAGACGGCTTCAGCGGCGGCATCCACCAGCCGCTCGTGTTCCACCCCCTGCTTGCCCTTGGCCTCGCCCTCCTGCAGCGCGGCAAGTGCTGCCTCCACCTTCATGCCGTGGTGGCCGAGCGAGCTCGCTCGTTCCGACATCATCTCATATTCGAGGATACCGAGGCCGGTCTCCTTCGTTTGCGATGGATTGAAATTGCGCGGCGGGCGAACTGTCATATCGGGCTCCGCATGCTGAATGATCGGTTCTATCTCGTTTTACACAATTCCAGCCCGTTTCCCAAGCGCGACCGTGCCGTTTGCGTCATCTTGGGGCTGCCAGCTTGAATCCGGAAATGCCGGGATTTCGCTGCCCGCTGTCTGTTTTCGGGTGGCTGGAGAGCCTCATTTGAGGTCCAATACGGACATCAGCGCTTTATTAGAGGCAATCTCGCCCTATGCCATGAGCGCAATTCAAGGAAAGGATATCGGCATGACCAAAGCTCCGAAAAATGCAGAAAAGCAGTATGTCTATCGGATCGTGAATTCGCCTGTCGGTGCATTGAAGCTCGTCGGCAGCGATGATGGGCTTGCCGCGATCCTCTGGGACAATGATCGGCCAGGCCGCGTGCCGCTGCTGATCGTGGCCGAGGACGACAGCCATCCAGTCCTGCTGGAGGCAGAGCGGCAGCTGCGCGAATATTTCGCCGGTAAACGGCAGGCCTTCGATTTGCCGCTGGACTTTGCCGGAACGGAGTTCCAGCAGAAGGTATGGCAGGCGCTGCTCGCCATCCCCTTCGGCGAGACGCGCAGCTACAGCCAGATCGCAACGGAGATCGGCTCGGCGAAGGCGATCCGTGCGGTCGGCGCTGCCAATGGCCGCAATCCCATCTCGATCATCGCGCCCTGCCACCGCGTCGTGGGCTCGGCCGGCGATCTCCGAGGGTTTGCCGGCGGTCTCGAGCGCAAGGCCTATCTGTTGCGGCTCGAAGGGGCGGATACGAAAGCATTCGATTTCGCCGCCTGACCTCTCGGCGATCATTCAGGTACACATGAAAAGGCCCATCCGGGGAACCGGATGGGCCTTTTGATTCAGTGCTGACTTTGGACGGAAGACCTATCTCAGCCTTCGAGCCACTTCACCTGCTCCGGCGTCAGCTTGATGTCGAGCGCCGAAAGGCTGTCCTCCAGCTCGGCGACCGTGCGCGGGCCGATCAGCGGAATGACCGGGAAGGGCTGCGCGACGACATAGGCGAGTGCGATGTGGATCGGATTGCGTCCGAGCTTCTGCGCCAGTTCGATCGCCCTGTCGCGGCGGCCGAAATTGCGGTCGGAATACCAGACGCGGACCAGTTCCTCGTCATCGCGCTTGTCGCGGCCGGCGCGGTCGGTGAAGAAGCCGCGGCCCTGGCTCGACCAGGCGAAGTTCGGGATCTGCTTGGCATTGAGCCATGCCTTCCACTCGTCGTCGGAGGCCGCGACGCACCCAGCCCAGATCGGATCGAGCATTTCCGCCAGCGAGAAGTTGTTGGAAAGGGCAGCCGGTGCCGCCTTGCTGTTCTTCTGAGCATAGGCGATGGCTTCGTCGAAGCGGGCGCGCGTCCAGTTCGAGCCGCCGAAGATGCCGCGAATGCGGCCGGCCTTCACCTCGGCATCCATGGCATCGACGAACTCACCGACCGGCACGTCGGTATTGTCGCGATGCATGAAGTAGACGTCGACATAGTCGGTCTTCAGGCGATTAAGGGATTGGTCGAGTTGCTTGCGGATCATGTCCGGGTAGCAGAGCGGCGAATGCGCGCCCTTGCCGATCAGCACGATTTCCTCACGCGGCACGTTGCGGCTGGTGTGCCAGTCGCCAAAGATGCTTTCCGTCTTGCCGCCGCCATAGACATAGGCTGTGTCGAAGGCGTTGCCGCCGGCCTCATAGAAGGCGTCGAGCGTCAGCGAGGCGGCTGCGAAATTCGGGAAGAATTCGAAGCCGAGCGTGGCGAGCGATGCCGGCTTGGAGATGCCGGGAATGCTGCGTTTCGGGATGCTGTTGCCTTTGGTGACGGTCGCGCCGGCGATGTTCTTCGTCCGGCGTGATGCCTTCTCCACCTCGTATTCGAGGCCGATTGACGCACGCCACTGGTCGAGAACGCGGAGATTGCCGATCGAATCCGCCCAGCTAATGCCAGGATAGGCGAACTCCTTGTTTCCGGCGCGAATGGCATCGCCAGCCGCATCGACTTCGAAGGAATAGAGCCAGCGCTCTTCCTTGACCTCGATCGTCTGGGTCTCGCCGCCCTTGATCAGCTCGATCTTGCCAACGCCGCCCTTGTGGCCGGATGCGAACCAGAAGTCTGCCACTTCGATGCGGCCTTCCGAGCCGATGATGCGCAGCGTGTTGTCCTGGTTCGCCATGATCGAGCAGGAAACTTCGGCGATGATGTCGTTCGGGAATTTCAGGATGGCGGACGCCCATTCATCGACGCCGGTCTGGCCGAGATGGCCGACGCCCGAAACCTTGTCGGGATCGAGGAACGGCTTGCCGTCGACTGCACCGGCGATCAGGCGCGCCATCGAGACCGGATAGCCACCGACATCGAGAATGCCGCCGCCGGCCGTTTCATTGGCAAACAGCCGGTGTTCCGGATTTACCTTGCCCATGTTGAAGCCAAACGAGGTGCGGATGATGCGCAGATCACCGATCGCACCGCTCTTGATGAGTTCGATCAGCTTCGCCGTCTGCGGATGGACGCGATACATGAAGGCTTCGCCGGCGAAGACACCGGCCTTCCTGGCTTCGTAATAGATGGCCCCGGCATCGAAGGCCGAGAGAGCGATCGGCTTTTCCACAAGCACATGCTTTCCGGCGCGGATTGCCTTGATCGCCCATTCGGCATGGCCGGTGTGCGGCGTGGCGATGTAGACGGCGTCGATGTCCTTGTCTGCCAGCAGCGTCTCATAACCGCTAACGATACGCGCACCCGGGAAACCGTCGCCGAGACCCGGCTTGTCCGGATTGCGGCTGGCGATCGCCACCAGCTTGCCGCTGCGGGAATGGGCGATACCATCGGCAAAAGTCTGTGCGATCCTGCCGGGGCCGATAATGCCCCAGCGGATTGAGGTCTCAGTGGTCATGGAACGATCCTTTCCTAAATCTGCATGCTGTCTTGGGAGGAGGGAGCGCCTATCGCAATCGGTTGCCGGCGCTGTCGAACAGGAATGTCTTGGCCGCCGCCAGCGCCACGGTGAGCTTGTCGCGGTTGGCCGTGCTGCGGGACTCCTCACGTTCGATGACGATCTGCTCGCCGCCTTCGACATTGGCGTAGACGTAGCTGGTGTTGCCGAGATGCTCCGCGACGTCGACATCGACGGTCATGTCCACCTCGCCGCGCCCGGCTTCGAGGAAATGTTCCGGGCGAACGCCGAGCGTCACCGGCTGGCCGACCTCCAGCTTTGCCGAGGTGACGGGCAGTGTCAGGCGGACGTTGCGCTGGCCCTTGAGCACGATGGCGATGCGGCCAGGTTGGTTGTCGATGACCTCGGCCTGCAGGAAATTCATCTTCGGCGAGCCGACGAAGCCGGCGACGAACTGGTTTGCCGGATCGTCGTAGAGATCGAGCGGCGCGCCAACCTGCTCGATGTTGCCGCCGCGCAGCACGACGATCTTGTCGGCCAGTGTCATGGCCTCGGTCTGGTCGTGCGTGACGTAGATCATCGTCGTGCCGAGCTTCTTGTGGAGACGCGAGATTTCGACGCGCATCTGCACGCGCAGCTCCGCGTCGAGGTTGGATAGCGGCTCGTCGAACAGGAAGATCTGCGGCTCGCGCACGATGGCGCGGCCGATGGCGACGCGCTGGCGCTGGCCGCCCGAGAGCTGCTTCGGCCTGCGTTGCATCAGCTCGCTGATCTGCAGGATATCGGCTGCCTGCTTGACGCGGCGGTCGGTATCGGCCTTCGGATTGCCATTCATGCGCAGGCCGAAATTGAGGTTCTGCTCGACCGTCAGATGCGGGTAGAGGGCATAGGACTGGAAGACCATGGCGATGCCGCGATCAGCCGGTTCCACGTCGTTGACCACGCGGCCGCCGATCTTGAGTTCGCCGCCGGTGATGTCTTCCAATCCGGCGATCATGCGCAGCAGCGTGGACTTGCCGCATCCGGACGGCCCGACGAAGACGACGAATTCGCCGTCCTTCACATCGAGATTGGCGCCGTGGATGATTTCCAGCGAACCGTAGCGTTTGACGATATTGGTAAGGGACAGTTCAGCCATACGGATCTCCCGGAATTATTTGATTGCGCCGGCGGCGATGCCGGCGATGAAGTGGCGCTGCAGGAGAACGAAGATGATGAGGATCGGCGCCGTCAGCATGACCGCACCGGCCATGATGCCGCCCCAGGAGACCCTGGTGAGGCCGATCAGCGTTCCGAGCGCCACGGGCGCGGTCATCATTCCCGGGCGGGAGTTGATGAGCAGCGGCCAGAGATAGTTGTTCCAGGAGGCCAGGAACAGGATGATCGCGAGCGCCGCCATGGTTGGCCTTGCGAGCGGCAGGGCGATGCGCAGGAAGATCTGCCATTCCTTGACGCCCTCGACGCGGGCGGCGTCAAAGAGTTCGCCCGGCATCATCGAGAAGGCCTGGCGCATGAACAGCACGCCGAGCGAATTGAAAAGCGGCGGCACGATCAGGGCGACCCATGAATTGGCCAGCCCGAAATCGCGCGCCACCATGATGAATTGCGGGATGACGACGACGGAGTAGGGCAGCGTGATCGTGCCGAGGATGATGCCGATGACGCCCGAACGGCCGGCGAACTGGTAGCGCGCCAGCGCCCATCCCGCCATCGAGGTCAGCAGCACCGACAGGCAGGTATAGACGACGGCAACAACGATGGAGATCGTCATAGCGCCGATGAAGTTGGTGTCTGCCTGCAGGTTCCGGACGTTGTCCATGAAACCGGTCGACGGTGTCAGGATGATGCCGGGGCTGAAGATGCCGTAATCGGGCATGGTCGAGAAGACGAACATCATCCAGAGCGGAAACAGCCAGATGATGGCGAGCGGCGCCAGCAGGCCGTGCAAGGCGAGCGAGCGGATCAGAGTGGATTTGGACTTCGATTTCATTTCGGTTCGCGCCCCACCCAGAGATTGAGAAGAGAAATGGCCACGGCGAGCGCCGCCATCGTGTAGGCGATCGCGGAGGCATAGCCGAAGTTGGTCGACTGGAAGGCCTGGCGATAGAGCAACAGGCCGAGCGTCTCCGTCCCGCCGCCGGGGCCACCCCTGTTGGTGATCAGATATGGTTCGGCGAAGAGCTGCATGGTGCCGATGACGGATAGGACGACGCAGAACAGAATGATCGGCTTCAACAGCGGCAGGGTGATGTGGATGAACTGCTGGAAGCGGTTGACGCGGTCGAGGGTCGCAGCCTCGTAAACATCCTCGGGGATCGATTGCAGCCCGGAAAGGATGATGATGGCGTTGTAACCCGCCCAGCGCCACGTGACGGCGATGATGATGAGCACCATTGCGGCATGCGATTCGGAAAACCACGACACCGGTGCGAAGCCGACCGTGCCGAGCAGCTTGTTGATGACACCGAAATCGACGTTGAACATCAGGCGAAAGACGGCGGCATAGGCCACCTCTCCAACGACGACGGGTGCGAAGAAAGCAAAGCGAAAAATGCTGCGTGCCTTCAACAGCGGTGAATTCAGCAACACCGCCATGACCGTGGCGAGCGTGATCATGACGGGTACCTGGACGATCAGGATGATCAGCGTGTTTTGAAGCGCGTTGTAGAAGGCCGGGTCGCCGAACAGCCGCCCCCAATTGAGCGACAGATTGAAGGTCCACGGATTAACCCGGGTGTTCTGGAACGAGATCAGGAACGAATCGATGATCGGCCAGACCCAGAAAGCGGCGAACACCAGAAGATAGGGTGCAAGGAACGCATAGGCGCTCCGGTTTCGCAACCGCATGAAAGCCTTCTCCTTTATGCGCGGTGAAATGACACGTGACGTCGCATCCCCGCCGCCCTGAGGGCGGCGGGGATGCCGGGCGCGGCTTGGGATGCGCGTCCGGCAGTGTCACTCATTTCGCGAGCGGCAGACCTGTCGCCGAGGCGATCTGCTGGGCTGCATCGTCGAGCGCGGCCTTGCCGTTTGGATAGCCGCCGGCGAGGTATTTCGTCTGGACGGCCTTTATGACCTCATCGGCGTCGCTGAAATACTGGGTGCCGGGGCTCGGGCGGATCTTCGGCAGGGTTGCGAGAATATCGGCCCAGAGTTTTTGCCCGCCCCAATAGGGCTGCGGCTCGTTGACGAAGGGGTCTTTGACCGCCGTCAGCAGCGACGGCACGAGACCGAAGGATTTCAGCATGGTCACCTGGCCTTCATTGGTGCCAAGCGTGTACTCAAGGAACTTCCAGGAGGCTTCCTTGTTTTTCGAGCTGCTGGCGATCGCCAGCGACGAGCCGCCGAGATTGGCCGCATGCTGGCCGTCGGCCGTCATGCTCGGCATCGGGTAGACGCCCCATTTGCCGGCGAGATCCGGCGAGGTGGAGCGGACGGTGCCTTCATACCAACCGCCATAGAGCTGCGACGCCACTTTGCCGGCAGTGTTCGCCTGAATTTTCTCGTTCCAGTTCGCGGCGCTCATCAAGCCCGCGTCCTTGATCTCCTTCACCTTGTCCAGGGCTTTCACACAGGCCGGCTGGTTGACGGTGATGCTCTGGCTGTCATACGAGAAATAGCCGCAGCCCTGTTCATTGGCGAGCATGCGGAACCATTCGGTGTCGCCGTTGAGATCGGCCTGCGTCATGATCACGCCCGGATTGGCGGCGGAGATCTTCTTGCCGGCGGCAATGAAATCGTCCCAGGTCTTGATCGTTGCCGGATCGACGCCGGCCTTTTCATACATATCGCGGCGATAGAACATGGTGACCGGGCCGGAATCCCAGGGCATCGCATAGGCGGCGTCACCCACTTCGAGCTCGGCGCGCTTGAAATCCGGGAACTGCTTCTTGAGTTCGTCCTTGTAGCCGAGCTTCGTCAGATCGGTCAGGCAGTCCGGAAAGCGGTTCCAGAAGATCGATGCCTTGTGGTTTTCGATCGACATGACGTCGGGCAGGCCGTCGCCGCCGGCAGCGCATGCGGCCAGCATCTTGTCGAAGACCTGCGGGTTGCCGATGTCTTGTACATCGACCTTGATGTCCGGATATTTCTTATTGAACCCCTCGACCGTGGATTTCAGCGCCGACGCGGCGATGTTCCAGCTCCAGACGGTAATGGTGGTTTGTTCCGCAAAGGCAGAACCGGAAGCGAGTAGGGCCGCGAGGGCCGTCGCTCCAGCAAGTTTTAAACGCATTGAAAATCCTCCCTTTTCAATTGCTGTCCGCAAGCGAACGCGCTTAAACTAGCTGTCGGTACGCTTCTGTCTCCTAAAAAGGGAACATCGACTTGGCGAAAAGTAAGGTGGGTCAACAGGCGGTTTATCAGCCGGGTGCGAGCAGCGTCGAAGGGCTGCCGACGATCCTGCAGATGTTCCACAATCACCCATTGCCGATGGCTAAGCCGCATTGGCACGCGCAGGTGGAAGTGAACTATATCGTGCGTGGCACCGTGCACTACCGCATCGGCGATCACGAGCTTATTCTGAAAGCCGGCGAGATCTGCCTTTTCTGGGGCGGACAGCCGCATCAGCTGGATGACCTGTCCGAGGATTCGATCTATGCGGGCGCACATCTGCCGCTCGTGCATTTCTTCCGCCTGCGGCTGCCGCTCGATATTTCCGGCCGCCTCATTCGCGGGCAGGCCTTGATAAGCTCGGCGACGGATGCCGCGGACGACGAAAATTTCGCCCGATGGCACCGTTACGTCATGTCCAATGATGGCGCCAAGGCCGAACATGCCGTTGCCGAACTTCTCCTGCGCCTGGAGCGCATTGCCTTCGAACCCTATCGCATGGTGCCGGAGAAGCCGGGAAGCCTGGTAAACGACCAGGCTCATCCGCAATCCTCGCGCAGCCTGGCGCGGATGTGCGATTTCATCGCCGACAATTTTCTGCATGACATCGATACGGTCGATATTGCCAAGGCGGCGCATCTCCATCCGAAATACGCCATGAACCTCTTCAAGAAATCGACCGGCATGACATTGGCCAAATATGTGAACCTGTTGCGCCTTTCGCGCGCCCAGGCGATGCTGATGCGCGACGGCGCCAATGTGCTGCAGGTCGCCATGGACAGCGGTTTCGGCTCGATCAGCGCCTTCAACAAATCCTTCCGCCACATTGCCGGCATGACGCCTTCCGATTTCCGCCGCGACATGCGCGTGCTCTCCGCAATCAACGTGGAAGCCATCGATTCTTCCGCACGGCGTCCGCCGCAGATTAACCGTTGACGCCCCTTGCGGTCGCCGCCGATCCCGCCCATTGCTGACGGGAATGTGGGAGGAGATTTCAATGCGGCAGTTTTCGGCCTGTATCGAGTGGTTGTTCGCGCGCGACGGCGATGCTTTTGCCAACCGTATACGGCTGGCGCATGAGGCGGGGCTGGATGCGGTCGAATTCTGGCACTGGACGAACAAGGATCTCGACGCGATCGCCGCCGCCGTTGCCGAGACCGGCATTGCGGTTTCCGGCCTGGTGGCGGAGCCGATGGTCGCGTTGACGAATCCGGCAAACAAGGAGACTTGGCTGAAGGGTTTGCGCGAGTCCGTTGGCGTGGCGCAGCGCCTCGGCGCGCCGGTTCTGATCGCGCAGGCCGGTGACGATCTGCCGGAATTTTCGCGTGCCGGGCAGCGGTCGGCTCTCGTTGCCGCCCTCAGAGCCGGCGCCGATCTTCTTGAAGGATCCGGCGTTCGCCTCGGCCTTGAGCCGTTGAACACGAAGATCGATCATCTCGGCTACTATCTATCTTCGACAGTGGAAGGCCTTGATATCGTCGACGAGGTCGGCCGTCCGGAAATCGGCATCGTCTATGATCTCTACCATTCCGCGGTCATGGGCGAGGATACGCGTGAGGTTATCGGCGATCGGATCGACCGGATCGTGCATCTTCATGTCGCCGATCATCCCGGCCGTGGCGATCCAGGCACCGGTCACATCGATTTGGCGGAACGGCTGGATTGGCTGTTCGCGCAGGGATATCGCGGCAGGGTGGGGCTGGAATACAGGCCGGCGACCAGCGATGCCGAAGCTGTTCGTACGGTGGTGAAATCGCTTGGCGGCTCTCCGTGAGGAACCGCGTGAAGCCGTGACCTATACGGGTTCCAGCATGCCGAAGACGGCGACGAGCCCGATCACTGCCATGCCGATGACGATCTCGGCGATGCTTCCAAGCCGGAGCGCCTTCAGGGCGCGGCTATGGTTGCGGCCGATCCAGGGAACGAAGACATAGCGATTGACGATCGCCAGAAACGCCATGGCGGCGACCAGCGCAATCTTGATGCCAAGCAGTTTCTGGTAGGGCGACGACCAGTCCGTCGGCAGCCGTTTCAGGATCAGCATGGTGTTGACGATGCCGGTGGCGATGACGAGCGCGACGGCCACATGCCCGGCATTGGAGAAGCACCGCAACGCCACAAGCGCTTCCGCCCGGCAATCCGCGCGGTCGAGAAGCCGCAGAATGGGGATCAACGGCACGAGCGCTCCCAGCCAGCCGCCGGCGGTCAGGACATGCAGGATATCATTGGCACGATGCGCCTGCCGCGGCCAGCCTTCCAGCATCGAGGCGTGCCCGGTCAAGGAAAGGAAGGCGAGCCCCAGGCCCGAACCCAGCGCCAGCCCGCGCCGTCGCCAGCTTTCCGGCAGCAGGAAGGCGCCGACCATGACCACGGCCGCAACCGCCTGTGCCTGCCAGGCCAGGCCGCTCGTGGTCTGGAAGAGCACGTCATGGATCATGCCGGCATCGAGCGCGTCGCTCCATCCATTGCCGATATTCGCCGTCGTTGCGGGCAGCGCTGCCAGTACCGTCACGGTTGCAATGGCGGTAATCGCGAAAAACGGTCTTGCGGACATGCGCCAGACGGTGCCGGCCAGCGTTTTCGGCACGAGCAGGCAGAGATAGGCACTCGCACCCCACAGAAGCATCAGCGACGCATCATGAAGAAAGCGGCAGAGCTGGAGCGCTGTCGTCGGATCCATCAGGGCTTCACGATAGGTTTACACGTGCCATGGGTGCGACGTTCCAGTTGATGCGGTGTCGATTTCGCCGGCTTGGCGAGCGCGATAGGATTGCGGATACGCACTGTCAACTTTCTCCATGCATAAAGGCGCTGTTCGGGACGCTTTGCCGCAAGTCAATCCGCTGTCGCGGGCCTTGGCCGATCGCGATATCGATCATGGGCGCGATTCCTGCTTTTTTGGCAAAGAATCGTCGCTTTTGAGTCCTTTTTGCAGACATAGTTGAGGCGTTCCGGGGTGTGCGCTCGAAAGGCAGTTTCATGGCGGCATCTAGGATACGCGAAAAAATGGCCAGTGGCTTCGGCCCTCGCCGGCATCGCGAACGGCTCGAACATCTCGACATGCCCACCTATGTCATCGGCGACGTTCATGGCCGTTACGATCTCCTGAGCGCGCTGGAGCGCAAGATCTTCGCCGATGCGGCGGGGCTGCCGGGGCGAAAGCTCATCATTATGCTCGGAGATTTCATCGATCGCGGCCCGGCCTCGGCGCAGGTTATCGGCCGCCTAATGGCACCGCCGCCAAACGGCTTCGACCGCATTTGCCTGACGGGTAATCACGAGATGGCGATGCTTGCCTATATCGACGGCGAGATATCGCTTGAGGATTGGGTGGCGCTCGGCGGCGACGCGACGCTCGCTTCCTACGGTGTGGATATCCAAAAGCTGAGAGAGCAACATCCCAAGTCGAAGCAGCTCGACACCTTCATAAGGACCTGGCTGCCTGACGATCACGTCAATTTCCTGCGGCGCTTGCCGATCCTGCTGGACACGCCCGAGGTGCTGTTCGTTCATGCCGGCATCGATCCGGACAGGCCGATTTCCGAGCAGCAGGATGACGATCTCGTCTTCATCCGCTCGCGCTTCCACGATAGCGCGCAGCCGTTGCCGAAGCTGATCGTGCACGGCCATACACCAATCCGGCAGGCCGAAGTCCACGGCTTGCGGCTCAATCTCGATACCGGCGCCTTTTATACCGGTCGCTTGAGCGCGGCCCGGCTGTGGCGGGGCCGCGTTCATATTACCTCGACTTGATTTGCCGGCTATAGATTGCCGATGCAGAGGTACTTCATTTCCAGATAGTCGTCGGCGCCGTGGCGCGAGCCTTCGCGGCCGAGGCCGGATTGCTTGATGCCGCCGAACGGCGCCGTCTCCGTCGACATCAGGCCGGTATTAATGCCGACCATGCCATATTCTAGCGCCTCGGCCACGCGCCAGACTTTCTTCAGGTCGCCGGCGAAGAAATAGGCGGCGAGGCCGAATTCGGTGTCGTTCGCCTGCGCGATCACGTCCTCGACCGTTTCGAAGCGGAAGAGCGGTGCCACCGGGCCGAACGTCTCCTCGCGCGCCACCTTCATGCTTCGGTCGACGCTGGTCAGGATGGTCGGCGCGAAGAAGGTGCCGGCACCTTCGATGCGCTTACCGCCGAGCACGACGCGGGCACCCTTCGAGACGGCGTCCCGAACATGGTCTTCGGCCTTGGCGACACCCTGTTCATCGATCAACGGCCCGATGGACACGCCCGGCTTGAAGCCGTCGCCGACGGAGAGTTCGCTTACCTTGGCTGCGAGTTTGGCTGCAAAGGTGTCATAGACATTCGACTGGACATAGATGCGGTTGGCGCAGACGCAGGTCTGGCCGGCATTGCGGTATTTCGAAGCCATTGCCCCTTCGACGGCGGCGTCGAGATCTGCGTCGTCGAAAACGATGAAGGGCGCATTACCGCCGAGCTCGAGGCTGACCTTCTTGATCTGGTCGGAGCACTGGCGCATCAGGATGCGGCCGACCTCCGTCGAGCCGGTGAAGCTGATCTTGCGCACCTTCGGATTGCCGCAAAGCTCGCGGCCGATCGCCGGCCCGTCGATGCCGACGATGATGTTGAGAACGCCGGCTGGAACGCCAGCCTCTTCGGCAAGAACGGCCAGCGCGATCGCGGTCAGCGGCGTCTGCTCCGCGGGCTTCGAGACGACGGTGCAGCCGACGGCAAGGGCCGGGGCGATCTTGCGGGCGATCATGGCCGCCGGGAAGTTCCAGGGCGTGATCGTGCCGACGACGCCGACAGGCTGCTTGATGACGATCATGCGCTTGTCGTTGGAGGGCGCGGGGATGGTTTCGCCGTAGATGCGCTTGGCCTCTTCCGCATACCATTCGACATAGGAAGCGGCGTAGAGGATCTCGCCTTTCGCTTCCGCCAGCGGCTTGCCCATTTCCGCCGTCAGGATCGCCGCCAGCTCATCGGCATTGGCGACCATGAGGTCGAACCATTTGCGCAGGATTGCTGCCCGTTCCTTGGCCGGCCGGGCGGCCCAGGCGAGCTGGGCGATATAGGCGGCATCGATTGCGGCCGTCGTCTCGGCTGCACCCATATCGGGCAGCGAGGCGAGCACTTCGCCGGTGGCCGGATTGATGACATCGAACGTCTTCGTCGCCCCGCCGGCCGTCCATGCGCCGTTGATATAGCCGGCGGCGCGCAGGAAGCGCGAAGAGAAGGGAACGTGCTTGGTCATTGCTGTTGTAAAGGACATGGTCTGCACTCCGACAGGGTTTCGCCCGGCGGCACGCGCCGGCGAATGAGAAACAAACGTCAGGAAACGGCGGTTAGCGGGAGGCGCTTGCCTCCAGCAGCGATGCCTCGAGGATATCGAGCGCCTCGCCGAACACGCCGTCCTGGATGGTGATCGGCGACAGGAAGCGGATGACATTGCCATGGACGCCGCAGGTGAGCAGGATCAGCCCCTTGTCGAGCGCGATCAGCCGCACCTTGTTGGCGAAATCGGCGCTCGGCAGCTTCGTCGCCGCATCGTTGAATTCCACTGCGTTCATGAAGCCGGGGCCGCGGATGTCGACGATTTCAGGCACTTTGTCGCGCAGCGATTCCAGACGCTGCTTCAGGCGCGCGCCGAGCTGGTTGGCGCGGTCGCACAGGCCTTCGTCGGCGATGACGTCGAGCACGGCATGGGCGGCGGCAATGCCAAGCGGATTGCCGCCATAAGTGCCGCCAAGGCCGCCCGGTGCCGGCGCGTCCATCACCTCGGCACGGCCGGTGACAGCGGCAAGCGGGAAGCCGCCGGCAAGGCTCTTCGCCATGGTGACGAGATCGGCGGCCACCTCGTGATGATCCATCGCAAACATCTTGCCGGTGCGCGCAAAGCCGGTCTGCACCTCATCGGCGATCAGCAGAATGCCGTGCTGGTCGCAGATCTCGCGCAGCGCCTTCATGAAAGCCGATGGAGCGGGATAGAAGCCGCCTTCGCCTTGAACCGGTTCGAGGATGATGGCGGCCACGCGCTGCGGGTCGACATCGGCGGCAAAGAGCTTCTTCAGCGCCGCCAGCGATTGCTCGACGCTGATGCCGTGCAGCGGCACGGGGAAGGGCGCATGGAAGACATCGCCGGGCATCGGGCCGAAGCCGACCTTATAAGGCGCCACCTTGCCGGTCAGCGCCATGCCCATGAAGGTGCGGCCGTGGAAGCCGCCGCCGAAAGCGACGATGGCCGAACGGCCTGTGGAGGCGCGGGCGATCTTGACGGCGTTTTCGACCGCTTCCGCACCCGTCGTGACGAAGATCGTCTTCTTGGCGAAATCGCCGGGGACGATGGCGTTCAGCCGCTCGGCAAGATGCACATAGCTCTCATAGGGCACGACCTGGTGGCAGGTGTGGGTGAAGCGATCGAGCTGTTCCTTGACGGCGGCAATGACGCGGGGATGGCGGTGGCCGGTATTCACCACGGCGATGCCGGCGGCGAAATCGATGTAGCGATTGCCTTCCTTGTCCCAAATCTCGGCATTTTCGGCGCGATCGGCATAGATCTGCGTCGTCATGCCGACGCCGCGGGAAATGGCGGCATTCTTTCGCTCGGTTAAAGTCATTGCAGTCGCTCCCAGAAAGCAGTTTCGAATTATCTTGCAGAAGTTCTGCAATTTATTTAGAAAACTCCTACATTTTTCCTGCAAGATTTCAAGCGGGATTTTATGTGGGTGACAAGAAGGTGCCGAAGGGATCACGCAAACGTCTGATCCATGCTAAACGGATCGAAGACTAGAGATCAGGGATCATTGGCAAATGAGCAGCATCGAGCCCGTGCGCTATAAGGTGGCGGAAGCGGCACGTCTTGCCGGCGTATCGGCCTCCACCCTACGGCTCTGGGAAAGCCAGGGCCTGGTGGTGCCCTTCCGCTCCGAGACCGGGCACCGCCAGTATAGCGCCGAGGACGTGGCGCGGCTGAAGCGTATTTCATGGTTCCGCGCCGAGCGTGGCCTCAATCCGGCGGCGATTCGCGAGGCGCTGGAGACGGAGGAAGGGAGTGCCGGTCTGGAGAATGGCGAGCAATCGGCATCCTCGGATATCGGCCGCAGGCTTCGCTCGCTGCGTCATGCCGCCGGCAAGACGCTGGAGCAGGTCGCCGCCGATATGGGCATGACGTCCTCGACGCTGTCGACTCTGGAGCGCACCTCGCAGGGCGTCAGCTTCAAGACCCTCCATGATCTGGCGGATTACTATGGCACGACGGTGTCCCGCCTGTCGGGCGAAGAGCGCGAGGATGTCCCGGCGCTGATCCGATCCGGCGAATGGCGCGCCTGGCCGGAGACGACACCCGGTGTCACCGTCCAGCTTCTTGCCGAGGGGAGGACGATGATGGACTGCCATCGCTTCGTGCTTGCTCCGGGTGCGGCGAGCGAGGGCGCCTATCGACACGAGGGCGAGGAGTTCATCCATGTCCTGGCCGGACGTCTGGAACTGGTGCTCGACAGCGACCAGTTTTTCGATCTCTTGCCCGGCGATTCCCTTTATTTCGAAAGCCGCCGCTATCATTCCTGGCGCAACCGGCACGATGGCGAGACGATATTGCTCTGGATCAACACGCCGCCGACATTTTGAACGGCGCCCGCATCGTTATCCGGTATCGCCGTCGCCCCGTCTGTTCTATAGAACGGACGAAAAGCGAATTCAGAAAGACAGCGCCGGGAGAATTTCATGGCTGCCACCATCCGCTATCACGAAGGTGATATTTCCACCGAAGATGCCGCCCGCTACACCGGCGCCATAGCCATCGACACCGAAACCCTCGGCCTCATTCCGCGCCGCGACCGGCTTTGCGTCGTGCAGCTTTCGTCGGGCGACGGCACCGCCGATGTCATCCGCATCGCCGCCGGGCAGAAGCAGGCGCCCAACCTCGTCGCCATGCTTGCGGACCCCGCGCGCCAGAAGATCTTTCATTATGGCCGTTTCGACATCGCCGTCCTGTTCCATACGTTCGGCGTCACCACCACGCCGGTCTTCTGCACCAAGATCGCCTCGCGCCTGTGTCGCACCTATACCGACCGTCATGGCCTCAAGGACAATCTCAAGGAGATGCTCGATGTTGACATCTCCAAGGCGCAGCAATCGTCCGATTGGGCCGCGGAAACGCTCTCGCCGGCGCAGCTTGAATATGCCGCCTCCGACGTTCTCTATCTTCACGCGCTTCGCGCCAAGCTGACGGAGCGCCTTCTGCGCGACGGCCGCATGGACTATGCTGATGATTGCTTTGCCTTCCTTCCGACCCGCGCCAAGCTCGACCTTCTCGGCTGGGAAGAGGCGGATATTTTCGCGCATAGCTGATCGCCCCCGTTCGGCGGGAGAAATCCACAGGCCGGTGCCGCGAAAGTGGCATCGGCCTTTTTTATTTAGCAATCTGTTAACAAACAGGCTGCTATCGTTCCATTGGCTTCCAGCCCGACGCGTTCTCGTTTCGCTCTTCCGGTTATCCGGCGCTCGAAGACCTACCGGCCGCATGAGCGGACCCTGATTGAACCTGCTTTCCGCTTCCATCGTCGCCTTGCCAGACAAAGGAGCATGTCATGTTGCTTCCCGTTGGTGCCGTGTCCGCCGTGGGTGCGTCTATTGAAAAGCCGATCGTTGCGACGGCGGACACCTCCGGGCTCCAGACTGCCGCGACGCCGCTGGCCGTTCTATCAAGTACGATCAATGCCAGCGTCGAGGGCAAGTTGAACATGCTGCTGGTTGCGGCCCGCGAGCGGATGTTCGATAGCCTGCTATCGGCCATCGATACCGCCAGTCAGGCGGTGAATGTTTCCCGTGAACCGGGCGAGAGCAATACCGCCTATGCACAGCGCGTTGCCGCCGCGATCCGCAGCCTGACGCCACAGCAGCTCGTCGTCGCCCAACAGCGAATGGATGCGCAGACGAACATCCGGGTGCCGCTGCCGCTTCTGGCCGAGGCACTGGAGGATCCGGAAAGGCCGCAAGCGCTTCAGCTGGCGCTCAGCCTGGAGCAGGCGTCCGCCGCCGAACCCGACGCCGTGCTGAAAGCGGTCGTCAATTCCTATGGCCAGAATGCTGGCAGGGCGGAAGCGCCAGTCCCGCAGGTACCAGCATCGACCCAGCTGCAGCGAGCGGCCGATCCAGCCACTCTGGCAACGGCTCTTGCAGTCGCCGCAGAAGAGCCGATGCCTTCCACGTCCACGTCCACGTCCACGTCCACGTCCACGTCCACGTCCACGCCAACCCAGCCGGCGTCCACCGCAGTCCAGCATGCAGCCCAGCCAGCGTCCGTGTCGCTGCAGACGCCGCAACCGGGTATTCCCACGCAATCCGCGCCGACTGCCGCCGAGGCGGCCCCGGATCAGACGATCACACAAGGCACAGGGCCGGCCACCCCGCAAGCTGCCACTGCTGGCAGCGGCAGCGTTGCCGCCGGCGCGCCCCCAGCTTCGCAGCTTGCTTCCCTTGTCGATGAACTGGCTGTGGGAGCACTGCTGACCGCGACCGCCGCCGAAGCCGAACTTCCGATGGAAATCGCGTTGATCAGATCGCCGCTGACACCGCCGCCCGTGCCGCGCGATATCCAGCAGATTCAAGCCGATATCAAGCAGGGGCTGCAGGTCGTCATCAGCCCGCCCGCGATGGCGACCAGTTCCGACCTGCAGCAGATCATCAGCAATCCCATGTCTTCCGTCGAGAAGATCATCGCGCAGGCGCTGACGGCCAATACGGCAACGCAATCGCCGTCACAGCCGCGGCCCATCGATGCCGGTGCCGGAAGCCCGGCGTCGGCAACGGCCGCCCCCGCATCGTCGACGGATCAGCCCGAAGCGCCCGCCGCCGCACTTTCCGGCAGGCCGCAGCCGTCGTCTGCAGTGCCGATGGCAATGTATGAGGCTGCGGAACAGGCGGGAATATCCGCACCTCTGCCGCTCGGCGTTCCCTTTGTCGTCGCGAACTATCTGCCGGCCGATGTCCCCGCCAAGGCCGGCGAATCGAAACTGCTCGATCGCGTCGATCCGGTTGACGATGAGGAAGGCGGAGACGCTCAGGACGAAGAGACGGCGCAGCAGCAGGATAAAGACGAAGCAGGAGCGGAAGAACCGTCGCAGAAGGCTGAAGAGGCTTCCGACGAAGCGGACGCAGGACTTGTCTCCCCCCTCGGCGAGGCCGGCCCGGACCAGCTCGCCTTGCCGCAGCCATTGCACGACCCCTTGCAGGATCATGCCTTCGATTTCTATCGCCGCATGGTGGCCTGGGAATAGGCGCCTTCGAAATGGAATAGCCGGCCCAGACACGGCATGACGGACAAAATAAAACCCGCCGGATCGCTCCGGCGGGTTCTTCATTTCGAGAGGCTTGCCGAAGATTATTCGGCGTTGCGGTTCTTCAGAGCCGCTCCCAGGATGTCGCCGAGCGAAGCGCCCGAGTCGGACGAACCGAACTGAGCAACAGCTTCCTTCTCTTCAGCGATTTCCAGAGCCTTGATCGACAGCATGATCTTGCGATCCTTCTTGGAGAAGTTGGTGACGCGAGCGTCGACAACCTGACCAACCGAGAAACGCTCCGGACGCTGTTCGTCGCGGTCACGCGACAGATCGGCGCGGCGAATGAACGAGGTCATGTCTTCGTGGTTGACGAGCTTGACTTCGATGCCGCCGTCGTTGACTGCGATGACTTCGCAGGAAACGACTGCATTCTTGCGCAGGTCGCCCGAAGCGGCTGCTTCGCCGACTGCATCCTTGCCGAGCTGCTTGATGCCGAGCGAGATGCGTTCCTTCTCGACGTCGACGTCGAGAACGACAGCCTTGACGACGTCACCCTTGTTGAACTCCTCGATGACCTGCTCGCCCGGACGGTTCCAGTCGAGGTCGGAGAGGTGCACCATGCCGTCCACATCGCCGTCGAGGCCGATGAACAGGCCGAATTCGGTCTTGTTCTTGACTTCGCCTTCGACTTCGGTGCCAGCCGGATGGTTGCGGGCGAATGCTGCCCACGGGTTTTCCAGCGTCTGCTTCAGGCCGAGCGAGATACGACGCTTGGTCGGATCGACTTCGAGAACGACGACTTCGACTTCCTGGCTCGTGGACAGGATCTTGCCGGGGTGAACGTTCTTCTTGGTCCAGGACATTTCCGAGATGTGGATGAGGCCTTCGATGCCCGGCTCCAGCTCGACGAACGCACCGTAGTCGGTGATGTTCGTGACGGTACCGGAGATCTTCTTGCCTTCCGGATACTTGGCCTGGATGCCATCCCACGGATCGCTCTCGAGCTGCTTCATGCCGAGCGAGATGCGGTGGGTTTCCTGGTTGATGCGGATGATCTGTACCTTGACCTGCTGGCCGATGGACAGGATTTCCGACGGATGGTTCACGCGGCGCCATGCCATGTCGGTGACGTGCAGCAGGCCGTCGATGCCGCCGAGGTCGACGAACGCACCGTAATCGGTGATGTTCTTGACGACGCCGTCAACAACCTGGCCTTCTTCGAGGTTCTGAACGATTTCAGAACGCTGCTCGGCACGGGACTCTTCCAGAACCGTACGACGCGAAACGACGATGTTGCCGCGGCGCTTGTCCATCTTGAGGATTTCGAAGGGCTGCGGGTTGTGCATCAGCGGAGTGACGTCGCGGATCGGACGGATGTCGACCTGCGAACGCGGCAGGAAGGCGATAGCGCCGTCGAGATCGACGGTGAAGCCGCCCTTGACCTGGTTGAAGATGACGCCTTCGACGCGCTCGCCAGCTTCGAACTTGGCTTCGAGCTTGATCCAGCTTTCTTCGCGGCGAGCCTTTTCGCGCGACAGAACAGCTTCGCCAAGCGCGTTTTCGATGCGCTCGACATAGACTTCGACTTCATCGCCAACGTTGAGCGTGCCGTCCTTGGCGCGCGCACCGAATTCCTTCAGCGCGATGCGGCCTTCGACCTTGAGGCCGACGTCCACAACGGCGACATCCTTTTCGATGGCGGTGATGATGCCCTTGGTGACATAGCCTTCAGCCAGATCGTTCTTGGCAAAGGATTCTTCGAGAAGGGCCGCGAAATCTTCGCGAGAGGGGGAAGTTACAGACATAAAATCTCCTGGCGTGTCCTTGATTATGCAATCTGGACACTGACGCGCCGGTGGTTCGCGTTAAACGGGCCTGACCCCAGTCCGCCTTCCCTTTGAGGAAAGCTATCCGGCGCTTGGACGGAATGTCAGGCTATCTTGAAATCGGCGGTTCCGGGCGCTAGGCGCGCGAAGGCCGCTCACATTTTCAGGCATTTCGGCTCAGAGCGGCGTCGACGATCGACTTTGCCATCTGAAACGCCGCTTCTATACTCATTTCTGATGTATCTAGCAAGTATGCGTCTTCAGCCGGCTTCAACGGGCTGTCGGTGCGGCCCATATCGCGCTCGTCGCGCCGTTTCACATCCGCGAAAATGGCCTCGTAGTCGGCGCTGCCGCCGGCTTCGACGATCTCCTCGTAGCGCCGCCTGGCGCGGACTTCGTCCGAGGCTGTCACATAGAGCTTCACCGGCGCGTCCGGGCAGACGATCGTGCCGATGTCGCGCCCGTCGAGCACGGCGCCCGGCGTCTTTTCGGCAAAACGGCGCTGAGCCTCCACCAGAGCCCGGCGGACGGCCGGCATGACGGCGATCTTCGATGCGGCCTCGCCGATCTCGTGCCTGGACAGAATAGTCCGGTCGAGCCCGGCCAGATCGACCTTGCGCGCCATGCCTTCGGCAACGGCCTCGTCGTCGAGCGGCAATCCGGCATCGAGAAGGGCCTTGGCGGCGGCGCGGTAGGTGAGGCCGGTATCGAGATGATGAAAACCATAGGTCTCGGCGATCCGACGCGCTAAGGTTCCCTTGCCGGCAGCCGCAGGCCCGTCGATGGCAATGATCATGTCTTCTTCAGCCTCTACCTGTATCCCGATATTACTTGCCGTAATGACGCACCAGATCGGCCATCTCGGCGACTTCGCCACCATCGATCGCCGAAAGGCCTTCGGCCACGCCCTGCCGGTCGGCGAGCGGTCGGTTCTGGCTCACCTTCCATTTGCCGTCAATCGCCTCGACGTCGATTTCGATGCCGACGATGCCTTCCATCGGGGCTGCGATGAAGTCCGGCGGTGCATCGTCCACCGCCCAGGGCACCGCGCGGTCTATTAGCCGCTGGCCTCGATCATCGCGCCCAACCTTGGGATCATAGCAAAAAATTCCGGAAAGCTGGTGGCGATCATGGCGGAATCGTCGATCGAAACCGGATGCTCGCTCGCAAGCCCCATAACGAGGAAACTCTTGGCGATGCGATGATCGAGATGGGTCTTGACCTCGCTGCCGCGGGCATTGCCGAGGCCCTTGCCGCTAGGCCTGCCCTGAACCGTCAGCGAATCCCTACCTTCGCTGCAGTCGACGCCACGGCTGGATGGGAGAGAGTATCGTGCGGCATGGGCAATTCCTTTGCGATGCCGGTATTTCTGCCGCATTCAATGGCTGGCTGCGGTCCTCTTGCGCCAGATGTTCTGCGGCTCGCATCGGCTGGTTGGCACAGGCCCGTATCGCCGTCATCCCGCAATGCGTGAAAACCGCGTGCGAAGCGGCATGAAGTTTAGCTTTGACAGAAACGGCCGCAACGATTAAGGGGACCGGCTGATATTTCCCTTAAAACGCCGGCTTCCCCGGCATTGCCGGATTTTCATCCGGCCATTCATGAGGCTTTGACAGTGGCGAAAGCGGAACTTGGAACAAAACGTACCGATCCGGACAATGGCAAGAAGTTCTACGACCTGAACCGGGATCCGGTGATCTCGCCCTACACCGGCAAGTCCTGGCCCCTGTCCTATTTCGAGGAAACCTCCGCTTCGAAGGAAGTTCCGGAAGAAGAAGAAGTGGCCGAGGTCGATACCGAGAACACCGAAGTCGAACTGGTGTCGCTCGAGGATGCCGATGAAGCCGCTGCCGGCGGCGACGATATTCCGGATATCGGCGATGACGACGTCGAAATCGACGACGATGACGACGATACCTTCCTTGAAGCCGACGAAGACGAAGATGATGACGACATGAGCGACATCATCGGCGTCACCGGCGACGAAGACGACGTCTGATCTCAAGGACAGTCGGCCCGGGAACCAAGAAAAAATCCCCGGGCCGAATTTTTCGGCTTGCTATCTGTAAAAACCAGAAGTAATAAGCCGCCACCCCGACGGGCGAAGCGCTCGGAAGGGACCCAGGGCCGGTCAAACGGCACCACCTTGATGGGGCTATAGCTCAGCTGGGAGAGCGCTTGCATGGCATGCAAGAGGTCAGCGGTTCGATCCCGCTTAGCTCCACCACGCTTCGCCCTTACGGGCTTCGCGTGGCGCAGCCGCGGGGAACCGTTAGGCCGAAGCAGTGCCCGGCATAGCCCGCAGGGCGACGACGGGCTGAAATTTCAATCAAATATTTCCAGACAAGAAGCCAACATCGACTCGATATAGTATTTGCGTCCGAATCACCGGATGCCAATCGATCGAGATGCGGATGTGGTACGTTTACATCCTTCAAAGCGCGGATTTTGCTGACCAGCAATATACTGGATCGACTTCAGATCTTAAACGGCGGCTTGCGGACCACAACGCCGGCAAGTCGACGCACACCGCGAAATTCGCGCCATGGATTCTTCTTTGGTACTCGGCATTCCCGGACAAATATCGCGCATTGGAATTCGAAGCCTATCTGAAATCCCATTCTGGCCGAGCATTTGCGAAGAAGAGGCTGCTCTAAAAGCCTGCCTGTTTTCCACGCATCGATAACTTAATCCATCCTCCGCATTCCCTCAACTTCGTGCTAGCCTCGAATCCTCCGCAAACAACCTCGAATCGGCCATGACCAGACAGCGTCGCCGTCGCCTCATCAAGACCCGCCGCACGGTGACGGGGTTTCTGCTCGTTGCCTCGATCGCCTTTCTGGCTGGGATGACCGATGCCGTCGGGCTGATGCTGACGGGCAATTTCGTGTCCTTCATGACCGGCAATACGACGCGGGCGGCGATTGCGCTCGGAATGGGCGAGTTCGGCCATGCGGCGGTGCTGTTCTCGGCCATCCTGACGTTCATTCTCGGCAATGCGCTCGGGATCGTCATCGCCCATGCGGCGGAGCGGCGGGCTTTCGTGGTGCTTGCCTGCGTCAGTATCCTTCTGGCCGCCGCCGCGGGCTTTGCGGAGCCGTCGCTGGTTCTGGTGCAGTTCTATCTGGTGGTGCTGGCCATGGGCATGGTCAATGCCACGGTCGAGCATATCGAAGGCCTGCCGATCGGCCTCACCTATGTCACCGGGGCGCTCTCGCGCTTCGGTCGCGGTCTTGGCCGTTTCCTGCTGGGGGATCGGGATTTTCTCTGGACGGTGCAGATCGTGCCCTGGAGCGGCATGATCTCCGGCGCCATCATCGGCGCGCTTCTGGCCGGCGCCTTCGGCGCGCACGCGCTTTGGGTGGTGTCCATGGTCGCCCTCGTGCTGGCGCTGTCGACGCTTTTCATCCCCCGCCCGCTGCAGCGCCGCTTCAATCAGCGCTTCGTTATTTCGGCATCGATGGTGCGGCGATCGAAATAGCCACATTGCAGCGCACAAAAATCTGCTAGGGAGAAAAACGAATCGTTTTGCCGACAAGCGTAAGGATATGCCGTGTTCGTTTTTTCGAAACTTGTCTGGATTTTCGGTCAGCCGCTGTCGCTGGCGTTTCTTTTCATCCTGCTGGCCTTCATCGCCGCTCTCCTGCGCTGGCGCGCCACGGTGATTGTCTCGTCGCTGTTGTCGGTGCTTATCCTGTTCGTCTCGCTCTATACGACGGCGGGCGCCTATATCGTCCAGGGCCTGGAAGAGCGCTTTTCGCACTCGGCTGCCGATCCGGCGGATCTCAAATGCGTGATCGTGCTCGGCGGCGCCACGCAGAACGAGGTAACGACCGCGCGTGGCGGCTACGAACTCGATTCGGCTGGCGATCGCCTGATCGAAGGCCTGCGGCTGGCGCAGAAATATCCGCAGGCGCGCATCGTGATCTCGGGCGGCGATGGCTCGATCGGCGGCAGCTATGAGGGCGATGCCGTCATCTCCGAGCGCTTCTTCACGGCACTCGG
The DNA here is from genome assembly GCF_003627795.1 of Rhizobium sp. CCGE531. Taxonomy (NCBI): domain Bacteria; kingdom Pseudomonadati; phylum Pseudomonadota; class Alphaproteobacteria; order Hyphomicrobiales; family Rhizobiaceae; genus Rhizobium; species Rhizobium sp. CCGE531. The sequence continues at coordinate 161,694 of NZ_CP032684.1, forward strand.
TATTCCCAGAGACCGCATGGTCGAGGACAAGACCTCGCGCACCACCTTCGAAAATGCCGTCAATACCAAGGAGCTGCTGGCGCAGAACGGGCTTTCGAACTGCCTGCTCATCACATCGGGCTTCCACATGCCCCGCTCGATGGGCATCTTCCGCAAGCAGGGCATCGATGTCGTGCCTTGGCCGGTCGATTACCGCAGTACCGGCAAGGAAACGCTCGGCCTCGATTTCACCCAGCCTTCGCGCAACGCGCAACTGCTGGCGACGGGATTGCGCGAATGGGTCGGCCTGGTCGGCTATTACGCCGTCGGCCGCACATCGGCGCTTTATCCCGGACCGTAACGACGTGTCCGGACCGTAACTACGTGTCCAGACCGTAAGGGCTATTTCTTGGAAATGGTGACGAACTTGACGCCGCGCACCCGGACGGTGATTTCGCAGCGATCCTCGCCTTCCTTGCGGTCGCAAAAGTGCGGGTGCATCTTCATGACCAGCACCATGTTGCCGAAGCGCTGGATGAAATCATAGCCGTAGATCCGCGCCGTGGCGATCATGAGATAGCCGCCTTCGGCCACCTGGACATAGAAATTATAGGGGCAGCCTTCATCCGTGCAGTAGGGGCCTTTTTCGCCCTTGCAGGTAATCTCGCCCTCGTTGACGACGATATCGGCCAGCTTGTCGTTGTTGATATCCTGCTGGGTGGCGAAGTGGTCGCCGAAGCCCGCCTGACCGTCGCAGCTCTTGGTGAAGTGATCCTTCTCGAATGCCACGGGATCCTGCAGGATCGATTGCTGCGCCTCGGCCACGGCGGGCATGACCACGAATGCGACGAGATTGAAAATCACGATCAGCAGGGATTTCACGGGGGATTCCTCTTCGAAGCGCCGTCGCGGCCACGATGGTCGCCGCAGCCGCTGCGACATCTTTACACGCGCCTGCTTGCGCGGCCCTTGCCGTCGTGATTCATTTCGCAAAAATCGCCGGCACCCCCGTTGGAGTTTTCGATGTCGCTTCTTTCGTTTCTTGACTATGCCGGCGTCGCCCTTTTTGCCGCAACCGGCGCGCTCGCGGCCTCGCGCAAGCAGCTCGATCTGATCGGCTTTTTGTTCCTGGCCGCCGTCACCGGCATCGGCGGCGGCACGCTTCGCGATATCGTCCTTGGCCGGGTGCCCGTCTTCTGGGTGCTGAACCCGACCTATATCATCATCTGCGCCATGGTCGGCATCCTGGTCTTCTTCACCGCCCATCTGTTCGAATCGCGCTATCGGCTGCTCATCTGGCTCGATGCGGTGGGACTGTCAGCCTATTGCGTGATGGGGGCGGCCAAGGGCATGGCGGCGACGGGCTCGCCCACCGTCGCCATCGTCACCGGCGCGCTGACGGCGACGTTCGGCGGCATCCTGCGCGATCTCCTGGCAAACGAGCCCTCGGTGCTGCTGCGGCCGGAAATCTACGTGACGGCCTCGCTCGTCGGCGCCGGTGTCTTTACGGCGGCCAATGCGACGACGCTTCCACTCTATGCCTCTGCGGGATTGGGTGTGATCGCGGCCTTCGCAGTGCGCGGCGGCGCGCTCTGGTTCGGCTGGACCTTCCCGACCTATCGCCACAGGCCCGGCCGGCATCCGGATGATGTGATGTAGTGGGAGGCGGTAGGAATTAGGCAGTAGGCAATAGCGAATGGCTGGGAGACAATTCTATTGCCTATTGCCTATTGCCTATTGCCTATTGCCTATTGCCCATTCTTGCGGCGCAGGCGGATCACCACGTCGACATGGGCGATTTCCATGCCCTTCGGCGGTTCCGGCAGATTGTCGATCGTCAGGTTGCTGATCGGGATATCCAGCACTTGGTTGTGGCCTTCCACGAAAAAGTGATGGTGGTCGGAAACATTGGTGTCGAAGTAGGTCTTGGTGCTTTCGACAGCGAGCACGCGGATCATGCCGGCTTCGGTGAATTGATGCAGCGTGTTGTAGACGGTTGCGAGCGAAACCGGAACGCCGGCGGCAACTGCTTCCTCGTGAAGCTCCTCCACGGTCAGATGGCGGTCGCCCTTGGCGAAGAGAAGGTCTCCCAGAGCGATCCGCTGTCGGGTCGGCCTCAGGCCGACATTGCGTAGCCTGGTTTCGATCGCGATTTCGGCTTCTTCCGCCATTCAGGGACTCCGGATTCCTGATCTCTATAATTCTTTACTAAGCCATATAACTTTTGCCTTGATTGCTTTCAATAGTTTCAATGGGGCGGGAAGGTGCTCAAAAGCCGCAAAAAACCAGCTTTTGGCGCAATTCGCTCTGGTCGCGGCTCTGGCGTTCCTGTATGCGACCACCACATAACGGCTAGTGCGGTCGATCGAACGGATGAATGAGAGTGCGATGCTTTCGCTTCATTTTCTGTCCATCTTGCACTAAAGCTTCACATCCATCGGCATTCATGCGGGGGAAACGGATTTTTTATGACGACGAGACAGTCCAGCTTCAATTACGAGGAAATCCTGGCTTGCGGCCGCGGCGAACTGTTCGGTCCGGGCAACGCGCAGCTTCCCCTGCCGCCGATGCTGATGGTCCATCGCATTACTGAAATTTCCGAAACCGGCGGCGCCTTCGACAAGGGCTTCATCCGCGCCGAATACGACGTGCGTCCCGATGACTGGTATTTCCCCTGCCATTTCGCCGGCAATCCGATCATGCCGGGCTGCCTCGGTCTTGACGGCATGTGGCAACTGACCGGCTTCTTCCTCGGCTGGCTCGGCGAGCCCGGCCGCGGCATGGCGCTTTCGACAGGCGAAGTGAAGTTCAAGGGCATGGTTCGCCCGGATACGAAGCTTCTCGAATACGGCATCGACTTCAAGCGCGTCATGCGCGGCCGCCTGGTCCTCGGCACCGCCGACGGCTGGCTGAAGGCCGACGGCGAGGTCATCTATCAGGCGACGGACCTGCGCGTGGGCCTGTCGAAGGACAAGGTCGCCTGAACCGCGGCGCCGCCGCCTCCACAAAGACAGACGTTTTAGAAAAGGTCATCGACATGAGACGGGTAGTTGTTACGGGTCTGGGTATTGTCTCTTCGATTGGAAACGATGCGCAAGAAGTGACCGCCTCGCTGCGCGAAGCCAAATCCGGCATTTCTTTCTCTCCCGATTTCGCCGAGCACGGTTTCAAGTGCCAGGTCTGGGGTTCGCCGAAGATCGATACGACCGATCTGGTGGACCGCCGCGCCATGCGCTTCCTGTCGCAGGGCGGCGCCTGGAACCACGTCGCCATGAAGCAGGCGATCGCCGATAGCGGACTCGATGAAGGCGACATCACCAACGAGCGCACCGGCATCATCATGGGCTCCGGCGGCCCGTCGACCCGCACGCTGATCGAAGCGGCCGACATCACCCGCAAGAACAACAGCCCGAAGCGCATCGGTCCCTTCGCGGTGCCGAAGTCGATGTCGTCGACCGCGTCTGCAACGCTTGCCACCTGGTTCAAGATCCACGGCGTCAACTACTCCATCTCGTCCGCCTGCTCGACCTCGGCGCATTGCATCGGCAACGCCGCCGAGATGATCCAGTGGGGCAAGCAGGACGTCATGTTCGCTGGCGGCCACGAGGATCTCGACTGGACCATGTCCAACCTCTTCGACGCCATGGGCGCCATGTCGTCCGACTTCAACGAAAACCATCCGGAAACCGCCTCGCGCGCCTATGACGCCAAGCGTGACGGCTTCGTCATCGCCGGCGGCGCCGGCGTGCTGGTTCTGGAAGAGCTTGAGCATGCCAAGGCCCGCGGCGCCAAGATCTATGCCGAGATCGTCGGCTATGGCGCCACCTCGGACGGCTATGACATGGTAGCACCCTCGGGCGAGGGCGCCGTGCGCTGCATGCGCCAGGCACTCGCCACCGTGAAAGGCGATATCGACTACGTCAACACCCACGGCACCTCGACGCCGGTCGGCGACAGCAAGGAAATCGGTGCGATTCGCGAAGTCTTCGGCGACAAGATCCCGCCAATCCAGTCGACCAAGTCGCTGACGGGCCATTCGCTCGGCGCAGCCGGCGTTCAGGAATCGATCTATTCGATCCTGATGATGCAGGAGCGCTTCATCGGCGAAAGCGCCCATATCACCGAACTCGATCCGGAATTCGAAGGCGTGCCTGTTGTGCGCAAGCGTATCGACAACGCCAAGTTCGATATTGCCCTTTCGAACTCCTTCGGCTTCGGCGGCACCAACGCCACGCTCGTGTTCCAGCGCTACAACGGATAAGGCAATGACGGGAATCATGCAGGGTAAGCGCGGCCTCATCATGGGCGTCGCAAACAATCACTCGATTGCCTGGGGTATTTCAAAGGCGCTCGCAGCCGAAGGCGCGGAACTGGCTTTCACGTTTCAGGGCGAGGCGCTCGGCAAGCGCGTCAAGCCGCTCGCGGCCGAAGTCGGCTCGGATTTCCTGCTGCCTTGCGATGTCGAGGATCTGGCCTCCGTTGATGCCGTCTTCGACGCGATCAAGGAGCGCTGGGGCAGGCTTGATTTCATCGTCCACGCCATCGGCTTTTCCGACAAGAACGAGCTGAAGGGGCTCTATGCCAACACCACGCGGGAGAATTTCACCCGCACCATGGTGATTTCCTGCTTCTCCTTCACCGAGATCGCCAAGCGCGCCGCCGATCTGATGACGGAAGGCGGCAGCATGCTGACGCTGACCTATAACGGCTCGACGCGCGTGATCCCGAACTACAACGTCATGGGCGTCGCCAAGGCAGCACTTGAGGCTTCCGTTCGCTATCTCGCCGCCGATTACGGCCCGCGCGGCATCCGCGTCAACGCCGTTTCCGCCGGCCCGATCCGCACGCTCGCCGGCGCCGGCATTTCCGATGCCCGCGCCATCCTGTCGTGGAACCAGCGCAACGCGCCGCTGCGCAAGTCTGTTACCATCGACCAGGTGGGCTCCTCGTCGCTCTACCTCCTGTCGGATCTGGCGGCAGGCGTCACCGGCGAAGTCCACTTCGTCGATGCCGGCTACAACATCACCTCGATGCCGACGCTGGAAGCGCTGTCGAGCGCCGACGCCGAGTAGGCCCACTGATCTGAATCGTCCTCTCGGTCCTTGGCCGGGAGGACCGAACTTCCGGATATCCTTCCAGAGGATTCCTGATGACGTCTAGCGACGCCGAACCCTTTGCATCCACCGAGCGTCTGATCCTCAGAGGATTCGTCCCGGAGGATTTCGAAGCCTATAGCGCTTATCGCTCTCTGCCGGCCATCTATCGTTATCTCTACAGCGATCCTCCATCGTCACGGGAGATGCGAGAACGTTTCGATGCCGGTTTGAATACGAGTTTGTTGGAAGATGGCAATATCCTCCGCTGCGCTGTCGTTCGACGCAAGGACGATGTTCTGCTGGGCCAGGTCAGCCTGAAACTCACCAATAAAGCTGCTCTGCAGGCTGAGGTCGGATACATCTTCAATCCAGCCTATGCCGGCAAGGGCTATGCGACCGAGGCGGCTGAAGCTGTTATTACCCTCGGTTTCGAGAGGTTCAGCTTTCACCGGATCTTCGCTAGGCTGGATGCGAAGAATACCGGTTCGATCGGCGTCCTCGAACGGCTCGGTCTGCGGCGCGAGGCGCACCTCATCCAGAATGACCGTTTCAATGGCGTCTGGGGCGACGAGTATTTCTACGCAACGTTGAGGGACGAATGGGCCGCAAGGGCGCCGAATCGGGCGCGTTAACCTCCATTCGATAAGATTTTACGAAAATTTTAGGTTAATTCTATCTTGCCGTGGATGGCCCGTTACGGCTGGCCGGAATTCCGATACAAGGCAGGCAATCAACAGTATTTCCTGCATGTCCATCGGCATTCACCAGCCATTTACGGGAACCCCAGCCGTGAACACCATAACTGTTGCCAGTTCCAAGCCGCTCGATCCACCGGACGAGGCGGCACCGCTCGAATCCGCCGCCACCCCAAGGGCATTGGGGCCGGACCTATTGCGGGCGCTTGCCATCCTGCTCGTCATGCTCGTTCATCTTCCGGCGGAAGCGACGCCGCTGCCGCTCGCCGGCATCAGGCCATATGGCTGAATCGGTGTCGACATCTTCTTTGTGCTCAGCGGCTATCTCATCGGAAGCCAGTTGATGGCGGAAGCCGCGCGCCGCGGCGCCGTCGACTTCAAGGCCTTCTATCTGCGCCGGGCGTTCCGCATATTACCAGCCTTTCTGCTCGTGCTTGCCGCCTACACGTTCATCCCGTCCCTGCGTGACGCGCCGACGATGCAGCCGGCTTGGCGGTTCCTGAGCTTCACGGTCAATTTCGGGCTTGATCCGCGCTCGGGCGCAACGTTTACCGAAGCCTGGTCGCTGAGCGTCGAGGAGCACTTCTATCTCGTTCTGCCGGTTCTCGTCGTCCTGCTTAAGCGGCGAGCGACGGTGGGCTTCGCCGCCCTTCTGGTAGCGACGATCGTGATCGCCGGCATAGGCCTGCGGTTTGCGCTCTGGCAAAGCCATGTCGGCCCGATTGCCGAAATGCAAATCTACAGGGAGGCCTTCGCCGTCTATCTCAGGGATGTCTATTACCCGACATATAACCGGCTGGACGGGCTGACCTTCGGCGTCGTTCTGGCGGCGATCCGGCTGTTCAAGCCGTTGCTGTGGGAACGGTACATGCCGCCCCACATCGCGCTCGGTATCGGCGGCATGCTCATGATGGCGGCGGTGGTGATCTTTTCCATCCGCGGGCCGCTTGCCGAAACCAATCTGCCGCTGGTGTTTCAGCCTCTTCCCGGCGCGGTCGTCGGCTTTCCGCTGTTTGCGGCGGGCGTGGCGTTCATTCTCGGCGCATTGCTGGACCTGCAGCCGAAGATCGGGCGCTGGCACCTGCCGGCCATATCAGGCATCGCGACGCTCGCCTACAGCCTCTATCTCACCCACAAGGGCGTCTATCATCTCGACCGGATGGTCTTCGGTAAAGACAATCTTCAGGGGCTTTCGGGCTTCGTCATCTACCTCGCCACCTGCTTCATCGTGGCGGCGACGCTCTGGTTTCTCGTCGAAAGGAACTTCCTGCTCCTGCGGGATCATCTGATGCTGCGCTCACGTCGCGCCGACGAAGCCTGATCCATAAAAGAAAGGCGGCCGATTGGCCGCCTTCTTCGCTTATTTCTTTGCCCAGAGCACTTTGTAACGGGCATTGCGGCAGGTCTCGCCGAATTCCTTGAAATGCTCGGCCAGCACCGGCTCGTAGGGCAGGCCGCGATTGGCGACCAGCATCAGCCGGCCGCCGCCACGCAGCGCCGAAGCGGCCGTCTTGATCATCGCCTGGCCAAGCGAAGGCTCGGCGGCATGGCCCTCATGGAAGGGCGGGTTCATGATGATCAGGTCGTACTTGTCCTTGACCGGCTCGCTCGCCAGATCGTGCCAGAAGAAGCGCTGGGCGACCTTCGGGCAGTGCGACAGCAGATTGGCGCGCGCGGCCTCCAGAGCGCCGTAATGGGCCTCGTAGAGGTCTATGCGCTCGATCCTCGGCGATTTTGTCGCGAGCTCGACGGAGAGGTAGCCCCAGCCGGCGCCGAAATCGGCGGCATCGCCGGCAAAGTCGGTCGGCAGGCGCGAGGCAAGCAGTTCGGAACCGGCATCGACACGGTCATGCGAGAACATGCCGGGCGCCGTGGTGAAGCTGTCGTCGGCGAGTGTCGCCGGCTTTGCGAGCTGCGCCGTCAAGGCCTTGATGTCGGCGGGACGCGCAAACCAGAAAGCGACGCCGTGATATTTCGGCATATGCTCGATCTCGAGACCGAAGGCCTCGATGCGCTTGCGCAGCGGCTGGATGCCGTCTTCCTTGCCGCCGGCAACGAGGATGAGGCCGCCTTCCTTCACGCGCACCAGCGCTTCGGCGATGTGATCCTCATTCTCGCCTTTGTGCTTGCCGCAGAGCACCAGCGCGCCGTCATAGCCTTCGCCTTCGATGTCAGGCGTCACGTTGATCCGCTGCGCCTGCAGCTGGCGATAGAAGGGGCGGAAGCCCTGGACGGCGGACAGCTCGGCGGCAAAACCCTCCGGCAGCGCAAAACCCGCCTCGGCGCCGAGGAACAGGATGCGCTGACCCTCGCCGGGCGCGTCGACAGTGCCGGAGGCAAAGGGATGGAACAGGGTCTTCAGGGCATCGCGGCTCATGGGCGTGGTCTCGTTATGGGTTTGGTTGGTCGGGCTTGCTGGCAGGTGTCTGTTTCCGTGCCAGGCACGTAGTTTCGGCAAAACCGAACCGGCTAACCTCTTCAATATAAAAAGGGCGCGGAAAAGATCCCGCGCCCCGGAACGTTAGTGAAGGCGCGGCTTATTCGGCCGCGTCGTCCTTCTTCTTGTCGGCGGCGAGTTCCTGGCCGGTTGCCTGGTCGACAACCTTCATGGACAGGCGAACCTTGCCGCGCTCGTCGAAGCCGAGCAGCTTGACCCAGACCTTGTCGCCTTCTTTGACGACGTCCTGCGTCTTGGCAACGCGCTCGGAGGCGAGCTGCGAGATGTGGACGAGGCCGTCACGGGCGCCAAAGAAGTTGACGAAGGCGCCGAAGTCGGCGGTCTTGACAACCGTGCCTTCGTAGATCTGGCCGACTTCCGGCTCAGCAACGATCGAGTGGATCCACTTGCGGGCCGCTTCGATTTCCTTGCCGGAGGACGAGGCGATCTTGACGGTGCCGTCATCCTCGATGTTGATCTTGGCGCCGGTCTTTTCGACGATTTCGCGGATGACCTTGCCGCCGGAGCCGATGACTTCACGGATCTTGTCGACCGGGATGTTCATGACTTCGATGCGCGGTGCGAATTCGCCGAGCTGGCCGCGGCTCTCGGAGATGGCCTTCGCCATTTCGCCGAGGATGTGCAGACGGCCGCCCTTGGCCTGGTTCAGGGCGACATTCATGATCTCTTCGGTGATGCCTTCGATCTTGATGTCCATCTGCAGCGCGGTGATGCCGCCTTCAGTGCCGGCGACCTTGAAGTCCATGTCGCCGAGATGATCTTCGTCACCCAGGATGTCCGAGAGAACAGCGAAGCGTTCGTCTTCCTTGATCAGGCCCATGGCGATACCGGCAACCGGCTTTGCCAGGGGAACGCCGGCATCCATCAGCGCCAGCGAGGTGCCGCAAACGGTCGCCATCGAGGACGAGCCGTTGGACTCGGTGATCTCGGAAACGACGCGCAGCGTGTAGGGGAACTGTTCCGCCGTCGGCAGCATCGGGCGAACGGCGCGCCATGCGAGCTTGCCGTGGCCGATTTCGCGGCGGCCCGGGGAACCCATGCGACCGGTTTCGCCGACCGAGTAGGGCGGGAAGTTGTAGTGCAGCAGGAAGCGTTCCTTGTACATGCCGGTCAGGCTGTCGACATACTGCTCGTCTTCACCGGTGCCGAGCGTGGCGACGACGATCGCCTGCGTTTCACCGCGGGTGAACAGCGACGAACCGTGCGTGCGCGGCAGGACGCCGACTTCCGAGACGATCGGGCGAACAGTCGACAGGTCGCGGCCGTCGATGCGGCCCTTGGTGTCGAGGATGTTCCAACGGACGATCTTGGCCTGCAGGTGCTTGAAGACGGCGCCGATGACTTCGGCGGAGTACTTCGGCTCGACGCCTTCCGGAAGGAAGTGTGCCTTGACCTTGGCCTTGACGGCGTCGACGGCAGCGTAGCGTTCAGCCTTCTGCGTGTTGAGGTAAGCCGTGCGCAGTTCGCCTTCGGCGATGCCAAGCATCTCGGCTTCGAGAGCGGAATAATCTTCCGGCTGGAAGTCGCGGGGCTCCTTGGCGGCAACTTCGGCGAGCTTGATGATCGCGTCGATAACCGGCTGGAAGCCGCGATGACCGAACATAACGGCGCCGAGCATGACGTCTTCGGAGAGTTCCTTGGCTTCGGATTCAACCATCAGCACGGCTTCCTGGGTGCCGGCAACGACGAGGTCGAGGCTCGATTCGTCCATCTCGTCGAGATGCGGGTTGAGCACGTATTCGCCGTTGATGTAGCCGACGCGAGCGCCGCCGATCGGGCCCATGAACGGAACGCCTGAAAGCGTCAGGGCAGCCGAGGTGGCGACCATCGACAAGATGTCCGGATCGTTTTCGAGGTCATGCTGGATGACGGTGACGACGACCTGGGTGTCGTTCTTGTAGCCTTCCGGGAAGAGCGGGCGGATCGGGCGGTCGATCAGGCGGGAAACCAGGGTTTCCTTTTCGCTCGGACGGCCCTCGCGCTTGAAATAGCCGCCGGGGATCTTGCCGGCTGCGTAGGTCTTTTCCTGGTAGTTGACGGTGAGCGGGAAGAAATCCTGGCCCGGCTTCGGCGACTTGGCGGAAACGACGGTCGCAAGCACCACGGTCTCGCCGTAGGTGGCGACGACGGCGCCATCGGCCTGGCGGGCGACCTTGCCAGTTTCCAGCTTCAGCGGGCGGCCTGCCCACTCGATTTCGACGGTATGGATATCGAACATATCTTGTCCTTGCACTGTGCGGGAAAAGGCGCCGTGGCCGACGATTTCGGCAGGGCGCATCTTCAACCGCATGAAATGTGACGCATCACGGGCAAGACAACGAGAGGCTTTCGAAGATCGGCCGAAGCACGAAGCTTCGGCTGAAAGCATCCAGCAATCCTGCCCCATGACAGGTCAACGGTTGTTGTTGGCAGCACCGGCCCATCCGGCCTGCCGGCAGTTTCGCATCGCGCAAATGCAAGGCGCAAGCGAAACAGTCTCGAGGGTTCATACCCTTCATAAGCATCCGGCGGACGTTCAGCAGAACGCCCGCCGGAAATTTGATTAGCGGCGAATACCGAGGCTGGTGATCAGCTTGGTATAACGGCCTTCGTCCTTCTTCTTGAGGTAGTCAAGAAGCGAGCGCCGGCTGGAGACCATCGTCAGGAGGCCACGACGGGAGTGGTTGTCCTTCTTGTGGTCCTTGAAATGGTCGGTGAGGTTGTTGATGCGCTCGGTCAGGATCGCAACCTGGACTTCCGGAGAACCGGTGTCGCCTTCGACGGTAGCGTATTCCTTGATCAGCGCAGCCTTGCGCTCAGCAGTGATCGACATCGGATAGTCCTTTCTATGAGAGGAAATTAAAGTCGCCAAACGCCGGGATGTCGTCCAGCATTGGCCGCGAATGCAATCAGGCATGCCTGATGCTGGCGCTGCCTATAGACCATTTGTGACGCAAAGGGAAGAGCATCGTGTCTTTGCCTTCTCTCCGTCGGAGAGAAGGTATTTTAAACGAATACGCGCTTGGGGCGGAACTCGCCCTCGCCGATCTCGCCGATGGCGATCAGCTTGCCGCGCGCCGTGGCATAGGCCTCGGTTTCGGCGACCGGCGCATCGCGGCCACGCACGAGAATGGGATTGCCCATCTTCAGGCGGTGCGCCTGATCATCATTGATAACGAGATGCGGCAGCGAAGACAGGGCTTCGGCCGTGTCGATCAGCAGCGCGTCGAGGGCTGCGAGCCGCTCGTCTGCATCCTCAATGTCTTCCAGCGCCACCAAATCGGCAAGCGGCACCATCGTCTCCTCGGCGAAGGGAGCGACGAAGCTGCGGCGCAGGCCGGAAATATGGCCATGGCAGCCGAGATCGCGGCCGAAATCGCGGGCGAGGGCGCGCACATAGGTGCCCTTGCCGCATTCGACCTCGAAATGCGCCGTGTCGGCGTCGGGGCATGCAAGCAGCGTCAGGCGGAAAATCTCCACTTCGCGCGACGGGATCTCCACTGTTTCGCCCTCGCGGGCCAGATCATAGGCGCGCTCGCCGGCGATCTTGATGGCGGAGAACTGCGGCGGGATCTGGTTGATGACGCCGGTATAGTTCGGCAGCAGCGCGCGGATGTCCTCTTCGCTCGGACGCTTGTCGGAGGTGGCGGTCACTTCGCCCTCGAGATCGTCGGTGGCGCGTTCTTCGCCCCAGGTCACGGTGAATTCATAGATCTTGCGGCCGTCCATGACGTAGGGAACCGTCTTGGTGGCGTCGCCGAGCGCGATCGGCAGCATGCCGGAGGCGAGCGGATCGAGCGTGCCGGCGTGACCGGCCTTCTGGGCCTTGAACAGCCATTTGATCTTGGAAACGGCCTCGGTCGAGCCGAAATCCACCGGCTTGTCGAGGATGAGCCAGCCCGAAATCGGACGGCCCTTGGGCTTGCGTGGTTTGGACATTCGCTGTCTCTATTATCGGTTTTTGTCGGTATCGGTTTCGGCGTCGCCGTCATCGAGATCACGCTGGACCTCGGGCGAACGCAGCAAGGCGTCGATCTTCTTGTAATTGTCGAAGCTCGTATCATCGCGGAAGCGGACTTCCGGCATGTATTTCATCTGCCGAAGGTGCTGCCCGAGACGGCCGCGGATGTATTTCGAATGACGATTGAGCGTGTCGATGATCGTGTCGTGGTCAGCGACGCCGAGCGGCGTGACGTAGGCGGTGGCGATCTTCAGGTCCGGCGACATGCGCACTTCGGAAATGGAGATCACGGTGCGCTCGATCAGGTCGTCGCGCACTTCGCCGCGCTGCAGGACCTGCGTGATCGCGGCGCGCACTTGTTCGCCGACGCGAAGCATGCGCTGCGAAGGCGCGGAAGAAGTTGGTCTGGCCATGGTTGTTCCGTTAGCAGCGTCCCGTGGACGCGATAAAGCGGGTCAAATGACTCGATCCGGTGCAAAGGTCAAGGCTGGACAGGCTTTGCGGCCCGCCAGAAGCAGAGAATCCCTGCAAATACGATCTCCTGCTCCGTCTGGGAGGAGAAGACGGATGCCGGGACATAGGCCGCGAAGGAGGTGGGACCCAAGAAAAAACCGCCAGTTTTAGCCGGCGGTTTTGATATCTTGCAAATCGAAGATTGCTTAGAGCGTACGGGTGATATGCTCGACGCGGAAGCACTCGATCGTGTCGCCGGCGCGGATATCTTCGTAATTCTCGAAGGCCATGCCGCATTCCTGGCCGACATTGACTTCCGACACTTCGTCCTTGAAGCGCTTGAGTGTCTTGAGCTTGCCTTCGTGGATGACGACGTTGTCGCGCACCAGGCGGACGCCGACGCCACGCTCGACCTTGCCTTCGGTGACGCGGCAGCCCGCGACCTTGCCGACCTTCGTGATGTTGAACACCTCGAGGATCTCGGCATTGCCGAGGAAGGTTTCGCGACGCTCCGGAGAGAGCAGGCCCGACATCGCTGCCTTCACGTCATCCACCAGGTCGTAGATGATGTTGTAGTAGCGGATCTCGATGCCTTCACGCTCCGCGAACTGGCGAGCCTGGGCATTGGCGCGGACGTTGAAGCCGATGATGGCTGCATTCGAAGCTTCGGCGAGCGAGACATCCGATTCCGTGATGCCGCCTGCGCCCGAATGGACGATGCGGGCGCGGACCTCGTCGGTGCCGAGCTTGTCGAGCGCGCCGGCAATGGCTTCGATCGAACCCTGCACGTCGCCCTTGATGACAAGCGGGAATTCCTTCACGCCGACAGCCTGGAGCTGGGTCATCATCTGTTCGAGCGAACCGCGCTGGCCGGACTGGCGGGCAGCGGCCTTATCGCGGGCCAGACGCTGGCGATATTCGGAAATCTCGCGGGCGCGGCTTTCGCTTTCGACGACGGCGAACTTGTCGCCCGCCGCCGGCGTGCCGGACAGGCCGAGAACCTCGACCGGCGTTGCCGGCGTTGCTTCCTTCACATGCTCACCCTTGTCGTTGATCAGCGCGCGCACGCGGCCCCACTGATCGCCGGCAACGACGATCTGGCCGGGACGCAACGTGCCCTTCTGAACGAGGACGGTGGCGACGGAGCCACGGCCTCGATCGAGCTGGGCTTCGATGACGGTGCCTTCCGCGGTACGGTTCGGATTGGCCTTGAGGTCAAGGATTTCCGATTGCAGCAGGATGGCTTCGAGCAACTTGTCGAGGTTGGTGCGGTTCTTCGCGGATACTTCCACGTCGAGCACTTCACCGCCCATGGATTCGACGAAGACTTCGTGCTGCAGCAGTTCCGTGCGGACCTTCTGCGGATTGGCTTCGTGCTTGTCGATCTTGTTGATCGCCACGATGATCGGAACACCCGCTGCCTTGGCATGGTTGATCGATTCGATCGTCTGCGGCATCACGCTGTCGTCGGCCGCAACGACCAGGATGGCGATGTCGGTCGCCTGGGCGCCACGGGCACGCATGGCCGTGAAGGCGGCGTGGCCAGGGGTATCGATGAAGGTGATCTTCTGGCCGTTCTGCTCGACCTGATAGGCGCCGATATGCTGGGTGATGCCACCGGCTTCGCCGGCGACCACGTTGGCATGACGGATGGCGTCGAGCAGCGAGGTCTTGCCGTGGTCGACGTGACCCATGATGGTGACCACGGCCGGACGGGAAACCAGTTCGCCTTCCTCGTCGGCAACGTTGAAGATGCCCTGTTCGACGTCGGATTCCGAAACGCGCTTGACGGTATGGCCGAATTCGCTGGCGATGAGCTCGGCCAGATCGGCGTCGATGACGTCGCCCGGCTTCATCATCTGGCCTTCCTTCATCAGGAACTTGATGACGTCGACGGCGCGTTCGGACATGCGCTGCGACAGTTCCTGAATGGTGATGGTTTCCGGCAGCACGACTTCACGCGAGATCTTTTCGCGCGTTTCCTGCATCTGGCTGCGGCGGAACTTCTCCTGGCGGCGGCGCATGGCCGAAAGCGAGCGGCCGCGGGCGGTTCCGTCTTCGTCGACATTGGCCGTCGTTACAGTCAGCTTGCCGCGGCGGCGTTCTTCGTCGGTTTTCGGACGCGTGGTAACAGGCTTTGCCGGCTCGGGGCGCGTGACCTTGCCGCGTGCCGGAGCGCCACGCGGCGGACCGCGATCACTCTCTGCTTCGTTGACCCGACGGCGGTTGGCAGGTGCCTCGCCGGCGGGGGCGCCGGGGCGTGCCGGCTGCGGAGCCGCATCCGGACGACGCGCAACGGCAGGAGCCGCGGCGGCCTGGACTGCCGGCTTCGGTGCTTCCACCGATGCGGGCGTCTCGACCTTGGCTTCGGCGGCGCGGGCGGCTTCTTCGACGGCGCGGCGGGCAGCTTCGGCCTGTTCGGCGATGCGGCGTGCCTCATCTTCCACACGGCGTCGTGCTTCTTCCTCGGCACGGCGCACGGCATCCGCGGCATCGCGGGCCTGGGCGTCGGCAAGTGCGCGACGGCGCGCGTCCATTTCATCGGCGGACAGGTGGTTCAGAACCACCGGGCGCGATGACCGTTCCTGCTGCGGGCGCTGCTGGCTCTGGCTGGGCTGTCCCGGCCGCTGCTGCTGGCCGCCGGGCTGATGAATGCGCGGAGCTGGCTGCGGCGGGCGCGGTGGCTGCGGCGTCGGTTCCGCAACGCGCGTCACGGATGGCGTCGCCGAGCCGACCATCGGCTTTTCATCTTCGGGGCGTAGAGGGCGGCGCTTGCGGGTCTCAACCACGACCGCCTTGGTGCGACCGCGGCCCATGTCCTGGCGCACGGTGCCCTGGTTCACGCCTGAAGGCTTCAGGGTGAGGGTCTTCTTACCCGATGCACTCAGCGTCTTGTCGTCTTGATTGTCGGTCATTCCGTTCCCGTTCCTTCGGACAGGGCTCGGAAACGTCCGTCAGACCCTGTCGTTCAATGCATGTACCTTAATGAGGCGTCCGGCATTGGCCGGTGACCGCGTCATTGTTTTCGCCGGCCAGCGCCGCCCGTTGCCCGGGACTGACCGCCGTTGCGGTACCGTTCGAGCAGGTTTGCGCGCTTCACTACACCTTCACCCGCCCGCCCCGCAAGCGCTGCGGCATGGATAAAAGCGTTCTGGCCCATCAGTTCTTCCATTTCCGTCTCCGTGAAAACACGGAACGACGGTATTTCCTTTTCGGTCTCCATGCCGAGATGCCAGGCCTTTCGCGCCTGGTCGATCTTGCGGACGCCATCGGCAGCGGCGTCGATCGCATGGAACACGGCGAGTGCCGAACCGTTGCGAACGGAGCCGTCGACCTTTGACGAGCCATTGACGAACTGGCTCGCTTTGCGTGCCATGTGCATCATCCCGGCCAGCTGCGCCACAAGAAGCCGGTCGACGATGGCGCCGAGATCGCTCGGTGCCGTCACCTCCGCCTTCAGGGCGCGAGCAAACAATTTCTTCGCCACCGCCTTGTCCACCAGTGCCCGGTCAAGCTTGACCCAGCAGCCGCGTCCCGGCAGCTGCCGCTTCAGATCGGGAACAACGGTCCCGTCGGGAGCGGCTACGAAGCGGATCAGCTCGTCTGGCGATCCGCTTTCGCGTGTTACGATACACATGCGGCCGTTTGCGTCGTCACCCCCGAGATCGTCGTCTTCAGGCGGTGCGCTCGGCCCCTCGGTGATCGTCATGCTTCTTGCTCGGCTTCATCCTCCGCGACCTCTTCGGTCGTCCCAGCGGCGAGATCGGCCTCGGTGATCCAGCCGGCCAGCAGGCGAGCCTGCACGACCATCTGTTCGGCTTCGACGCGCGAGACTTCGAGCTTGGAAAACAGGCCCTCGAACTTCTTCGTCTCGCCGTTCTTGCGTTCGCTCCAGCCGACGAGGTCATCGGCGGCACAGCCGGCAAAGTCTTCGATCGTCTTGATGCCGTCCTCGCCGAGGGCGACCATCATCTGCGCGGTCATGCCGTTGATCTCACGCAGCTCGTCGGCTACGCCGAGCGACTTGCGCTTCTCGTCCATTTCGGCATCGAGCTTCTCGAGATATTCGCGGGCGCGGGTCTGGATTTCCTGGGCGGTGTCTTCGTCGAAACCGTCAATGGAGGAGATTTCCTCGAGATCGACGTAAGCCAGCTCCTCGACGGCGGCAAAGCCTTCGGAGGCCAGAACCTGGCCGACCATTTCGTCCACATCGAGCGCGTCCATGAACAGGTTGGTGCGCTCGTTGAATTCCTTTTGACGGCGCTCCGATTCCTCGGCTTCCGTCATGATGTCGATATCCCAGCCGGTCAGCTGCGAGGCGAGGCGGACGTTCTGGCCGCGGCGGCCGATGGCCAGCGACAGCTGCTCGTCCGGAACCACGACTTCGATGCGCTCTGCGTCCTCGTCAAGGACGACCTTGGCGACTTCGGCCGGCTGCAGCGCGTTGACGACGAAGTTCGCCGGCTCGCTGGACCAGGGAATGATGTCGATCTTTTCGCCCTGCAGTTCGCCGACGACGGCCTGGACGCGCGAACCGCGCATACCGACGCAGGCGCCGACCGGATCGATCGACGAGTCGTTCGAAATGACGGCGATCTTGGCGCGCGAGCCCGGATCGCGGGCAACCGACTTCACCTGGATGATGCCGTCGTAGATTTCGGGCACTTCCATGGTGAAGAGCTTGACCATGAACTGCGGATGCGTGCGCGACAGGAAGATCTGCGGGCCGCGCTGTTCGCGGCGCACGTCGTAGACATAGGCGCGGACGCGATCGCCGTAGCGGAAGTTCTCGCGCGGGATCATCTCGTCGCGGCGGATGATGCCTTCGCCGCGGCCGAGGTCGACGATGACGTTGCCGTATTCGACGCGCTTGACCGTACCGTTGACGATTTCGCCGACACGATCCTTGAATTCGTCGAACTGGCGGTCACGCTCGGCTTCGCGCACCTTCTGCACGATGACCTGCTTGGCCGACTGGGCGGCGATGCGGCCGAAATCCATCGGCGGCAGCGGATCGGCGATGAAATCGCCAAGGGCGGCGTCCGGGTTGCGGTCGCGGGCCAGTTCCAGCGGGATCTGCGTGGAATAGTCTTCGGCTTTCTCGACGACTTCGAGCAGGCGCTGCAGGCGGATTTCGCCGGTCTTCGGGTTGATGTCGGCGCGGATGTTCGACTCCGTGCCGTAACGCGAACGCGCGGCCTTCTGGATCGCGTCCGCCATTGCGGCAAGCACGATCTCGCGGTCGATGACCTTTTCGCGCGCCACTGCATCTGCGATCTGCAGAAGTTCTAGCCGGTTCGCACTGACTGCCATTGTCTTTAGTCTCCGTCTTCCTGCCTTAAGGTTCCCGTTCCGTCAGGCGGTTCGTTGATCGGTTATTCTTCTTCGTCGTCCGCTTCGTTCTGGTTCGCTGCCTCGGCTTTCGCCAGCTTGTCGGCGCGCAGCGCGTCGCGGATGAGATCGTCGGTCAGGATCAGCTTGGCTTCGGCCAGCGTGCTGAACGGAATGGTCACCTTCGGTTCCTCGCCGTAGGCAACCTGGTCGCGTTCGATCGTGAAGCCATCGTCGTTGACGTCGGCGATCTTGCCGCGGAAACGCTTGCGGTTATCGACCAGGATCGAGGTTTCGCACTTGACGATGTGGCCGTTCCAGCGGACGAAATCCGACTTGCGCACCATCGGGCGGTCGATACCTGGCGAAGACACTTCCAGATGATACGCCTTATCGATCGGATCTTCCACATCCAGAACCGGCGAAATGGCCGTGGAGACCTCTTCGCAGCCCTCGACGGTCATGGTGCCGTCGTTGCGCTCGGTCATGACTTGCAGCGTCAGGCCGTTCTGGTTCAAGAGGCGTACGCGCACCAGGCGAAAGCCCATGCCGACGAGCACCGGCTCGATGATGGCGGCGACACGCTGGTCAAGGCCGGTTTCGACGATCAGCCTGGGTTCATTGGTATTGTCTGCGTTTGTCACGTCCGACAAGCATTCACTCCTGCAGTGTCCATGCATTCGGGGATCGCGCTAATAAAAAAGAGCGGGTCCTTGCGGCCCACTCTTCATCGCACGATCAAGAATTTGATGCGGATATAAGCCCGTTCCCGGCAAATTGCAAGGCATTCGCGCCGAAACCTGCTCGGCTGCCTATTTGAGCACCCCGAGCATCGAGCTGTCGGGATAGCAGGTGGGCTTCATGCCGCCCTTTTCCTGCCATTGGCCGATCGACCGCCTGGTCTTGTAGCCCGGCAGGCCGTCGGTGCCGCCGACATCATAGCCCTTGTGCTCCAAAGCCTTCTGCATGCCGGCGACATCAGAGCGCAGCATCTTGCCGACATCGCCCCATTTTTCCTGGAAGGCGCCGCTGCCATAGGCGATGCGGTCGGCGAGATTGCCGATGTAGAGGCCGTAGAGGTCGGAGTTGTTATATTCCTTGATGACGTAGAAATTCGGCGTGACGATGAATTCCGGCCCGTCGCGGCCGGCCGGCACCAGCATCATGCCGCTGGCCCGCAGTTCGTCCGAGGGAAATGCCTTGCCGGAAATGCGCGTAATCCCGAGCGAAGCCCAATGCGAGATCGGCTTGGCAAGGTCCGGCCCCTCCTGGGCGCAGGAGACGGCCGGCGGGATCGTGGCTTCGTAGCCCCAGCCGCGCCCGCGCTGCCAGCCCTTCTGGACCAGATAGTTGGCTATGGATGCCAGCGTATCAGGCACCGAGGTCCAGATATTGCGATGGCCGTCACCATCGAAATCGACGGCATATTTCAGGTAGTTGGTCGGCATGAACTGCGGCTGGCCAAGCGCGCCAGCCCAGGAACCCTTGAACTGATCCGGCGTGACGTCGCCATGTTCGAGGATGCGCAGGGCCGCGATGATCTCGGTGCGGAACATGTCCTTGCGGGTGGACATGAAGGCCTTGGTCGCCAGCACCTGGACCGCCGAGTTCGGCAGCTTGGCGATGCCGAAGCCGGTCTCGCGGCCCCAGATGGCAAGCAGGATCGGTCCCGGCACGCCATAGGTCTTCTCGATCCGCCGCAGCGCCGGCCCATATTGCGAGGCAAGGCTCCGCCCGGTCGCGGCCAGCTTCTGCAGTCGCGCCTCGTTGAAGTAGGGGGCGGGGGAGGAGAATTCAGCCTGGCTCTGCGCCTGTTCCTTGGGTTTGGGGAAGCCTGGTGGCTCAAGATCCGGCAGATCCCAGTTCAGCATCACGCCGGCGAAGGCGGCCTGGAAGGTCTTTTCGGAAATTCCGGCTTTCCGAGCTTCCGGCCAGAGATCCTTCTGTATCCAGGCCTGGAACTGTGCCTCGACATCGGCCTTCGAGGCGGCGAAGGCTGGCAGAGGGAGGAGGGCGAGGAGGAGGATAAGGATAAGGAGCCGCAGAATATACCGCGACATACCCCCCTCTGTCCCTTTCGCGACATCTCCCCCACAAGGGGGGAGATCGTTAGTGGCGCGCTCTACGCCATATCCATGGTCCGAAGTCTCTGCGGCTGCGATATTGGTTTGAGGCTGGTCGATGCCGCAAGCGGCCAATCTCCCCCCTTGGGGGGGAGATGTCACGAAGTGACAGAGGGGGGTATGCACTCTCCTCATACGCAGTCCTCTCCGTCTCAAATCGCCGTCCGCGCCCGAAGGGCCGCCGCCAGCGTGCCTTCGTCGAGATAGTCGAGCTCGCCTCCGACAGGCACGCCATGGGCAAGGCGGGTGATCTTGATCTCGAGGCCGGCAAGCTGGTCGGTTATATAGTGTGCTGTGGTTTGCCCTTCGACCGTCGCATTGACGGCGATGATGATCTCGCGGACGCCGCCTTCGCCGACGCGCGCGATCAGGCCGCGAATGTTGAGATCGTCAGGCCCGACTCCGTCGAGCGGCGACAGGACGCCGCCGAGCACGTGATAGGCGGCGTTCATCGCGCCTGATCGTTCTAGGGCCCAGAGGTCGGACACATCCTCGACGACGATGATGACGGATTGATCGCGCCGCTCGTCGGTGCAGACGGTGCAGGGATCGACGGTATCGACATTGCCGCAGCGCGAGCAGATCTTCACCTTGTCATAGGCATCGCCCATGGCATGGGACAGCGGCCCGAGCAGCTGATCCTTCTTCTTGATGAGGTGCAGCGCCGCGCGGCGCGCCGAACGCGGCCCGAGGCCCGGCACTTTCGCCAGAAGCTGGATGAGTTTTTCGATTTCGGGGCCGGTGACTCGCTTTGCCATGGGAGGCTTTTAGCTCATAAGCTCACGGAACGGAATCATGGAAGAGATGGTTGACCGATGAAAATACCGGCCGTTTTCCATAGCAAGCTATTATGGCCGAGCCGGGTCGTGCGTAAAGGCGTTGCCGGTCTCCAACCTTACCGCATGGCGATTGCTACGGCCGCGCCCGCCATGGTGCCGGCGCTGGCGCGATTGGCGATGCGCACGGCGCGGCGGCTCTTGAGGAAGGTCCGAGCCTTTGCCGCCAGCATCGCCCAGGAAAGATCGATGACGACAAGCACCGCAAACATCGTCGCCACCAGCTCGGCCCAGCCGGAGATCGTGACCGCGTGCAGATCGATGATCGACGGCAGCAGCGCCATGTAGAACACCATGATCTTCGGATTGCCCATGGTGACCGTGAAGCCGGCGAGGAAGAGCCTTGCGGGCGATTGCGCATCCGGCAGCTGTTCTTCGGTCGTATCGGAGGCGGCAAACCACATCTTCCAGGCGAGATAGAGCAGATAGGCGACACCGAGCCATTTGATCGCCACGAAGGCCAGGTGGAAGGTTTCGGCAATGGTCGCAAGGCCGGCGACGGCACAGGTCAGCCAGATCGCTTCGCCAAGCCACATGCCGGAAAGGAAGGGCAGCACATTGGGCGCGCCCTTCGTCAGCACGCGGGCCACCAGTGCTGCAATGCTCGGCCCCGGCGATCCCGCCGCAATGAACAAAGCACCGGCAAAAACCAGCAGCGTCGACAGGCTCATCGCATTTCCTCCGATCAGGCAGACCAGACGATATCTGGAAGAAGATTTTTAGAGATAGCACTCCGGCCCGGCTTTTCCAAACGCCAGCTTTGGCACTCAAACAAGCTGCGCGCGAAAGCCCTCGAAGATTGCCTTGCCTTCCGGCCAGTCCTCCAGTCCGGACGCCGCATTGATATGGCCGCGAGGCCCGACGTCGACCAAGGCGCCGCCCCAGATTTCGGCGCTGTGGCGCGCATGATCGAGGGA
Organism: Rhizobium sp. CCGE531; assembly: GCF_003627795.1. Lineage (NCBI taxonomy): Bacteria > Pseudomonadati > Pseudomonadota > Alphaproteobacteria > Hyphomicrobiales > Rhizobiaceae > Rhizobium > Rhizobium sp. CCGE531. The sequence goes on from NZ_CP032684.1 coordinate 183,522, forward strand.
GCCGAAAGGGTCGTAGGTGCTGGCGACGAGCAGGGATGGAAAGGGCAGCCGCTTCCGCGGAGGGTTGGCGAAGCTGCCGGCTTCGGCAAGATAGATTTCGCCGGTGGGGTCGGGGGCGGCCACCAGGAAGGCGCCAAGGATCGCCGTTTTCCTCATGGGTGCCCAATGGGCGATGAGCTGGCAGGCGAGGCTGTGCGCGATCAGGATCGGCGGCGTCCCTGACCGGGAGATTTCCCGCTCGAGCGCGGCAATCCAGTCCGTGAGTATCGGCTTGTCCCAGCTGGACGGCTGGAAGCGGCGCATGCTTGGCTGCTGCCGTTCCCATAATGTCTGCCAGTGGCCGTCGCCCGAGCCGCCAAGCCCCGGAAGCATGATGATATCGCTCATGTCAGTCCTTTCTCCATAGTTTCCTACGGGGAAAGCTGGCATGTCGTTTCATCGATTGACATTGCAATCCATCGGATAAAGCTTGTCACAACCGATGAATTGAAGGTGAGGGATGGATAGTATCGAAAGAGGGCTGGATCCGACGGATCTGTCGATCATCGAGATCCTGCAGCAGGATGGGCGAATCTCGGTGTCGGAACTCGGCCGCCGCGTCGGCCTTTCGCAGCCGGCCGCTTCGGAGCGGCTGAAGCGGCTGGAGGAGCGCGGCGTCATTGCCGGCTACCGCGCGGTCGTCGATCCCGCCGCCGTCGGGCTCGGCATGATGGCGGTCATCCGGCTGCGGACGACGCATGAACACATCCGGCCCTATCTGAAGCAGTTTTCCGAAATGCCCGAGATTATCGAGGTCTTGAGGCTGACGGGCGAGGATTGCTTCCTGCTCAAGGTTCTCGTGCCGACACCATCGGACCTTGAAACCATCGTCGATTCCATTGCCCGCCATGGCGCGGTAACGACGTCGCTGGTGCTGCGAAATGAGCCAATAAAGGCGATCGGCCGCGATCTCATTCGCAAGGCGATCGCCCTCTGAGAGAGTAAGATGCCGGCCTCAGAACGGCAGCTTGAAGCCGGGCGGGATCGGCAGGCCGGCGGTCAGTTCGCGGGTCTTTTCGGCGGCGATCGCCTCGGCCTTTTCCTGGGCATCCTTGTTGGCGGCAACGATCAGGTCCTCGAGGATCTCGACATCGTCTTCCTTGAAGAGCGACGGATCGATCTTGATGCCGAGCATCACGCCCTTGCCGTTGACGGTGGCGGTGACGAGGCCGCCGCCGGCCTTGCCTTCGACGCGAATGTCGGCGATCTCCGACTGCATCTTCTCCATCTTGGCCTGCATTTCCTTAACTTTGCCCATCATGCCCATGATGTCGCGCATCGTCATTGGTCCTTCTTCTGTATGCTTCTATTTTCCATCGGCTAAGACGTGCCGCGGGCCGCCGGGTCGTCGCGCCGAGCGGCTCCGCTGCCTTCCATCTTACCCTTAGAATTCTATATCGTCGCCCGGCAGGATATCGCCATCGACGGATTCGGCGGCCGCCGGCGGGGCGGCTGCTTCCTCTTCATCGTCCGTCTCGGGCGCCCGCACGCGCACGTCGATGATCTTTGCGCCCGGAAATTGCGCCAGGATCGCCGCGACATCGGGGTCTTGCCGCGCATCGGCGACCCGCTGCTTCTGCGTGATCGCCTCGGCCTCGACCAGCGTCGGCTGGCATTCCTCGCGGCTAAGGCTGACGATCCAGTGAATGCCGGTCCATTCCTTGAGCTTGACTGCAAGCTCGTTCAGCAGCGTGCCGGGAGCGCCCGATGCCAGGCTGACATCGAGCCGGCCCGGCTCCAGCTTTACGGGGCGCACGAAGGCGCGCACCAGCGCCTTCAGCTTCGGGTCGCGCTTCTGGCCGGCGAGCTCGGCAATATCGGCCATCGAATTGACCGGCACGAGCGGCTTCGGCGCTTCGGCAGGCTTCGGCTCGATGCGGCCGATGGGTTGCGAATCCGGCTGCGTATTCGGCACGGCGCGCAGCATGGCAACCGGTGCGGAGGGCGTCGGGCGTGGCGCCGGTGTTTCGATGGCTCTCGCCACCGCGCTGCCTTGATAGGAAACCGACGATCCGCCGCCATTGCCGGCGGGGGCACCCGATGGTGCGCGTGCGCCGCCATTGCCATCGGAAAATTCCGCCAGCCTGCGCGCAGCGTCTTCAGGTGCCGGCAGATGGGCCGCGTGCGCGAGCCGGATCAGCACCATTTCGGCAGCGCCCGCGGTGCGCGAGGCATTCTCCGTCTCGGTAATGCCCTTGAGAAGCATCTGCCAGATGCGGGAAAGCGCCGTTACCGCGATACCCTGCGCGAATTCCGTCGCTTTGGTGCGCTCGACTTCACTGAGCGACGGGTCGTCGGCGGCATCGGGCACATATTTGAGGCGGGTCACGAGATGGGTGAAATCGGCAAGATCGGTCAGGACGACGACGGGGTTGGCGCCGGCCTCGTATTGGCTGCTGAATTCGGACAAGGCAGACGAAACATCGCCTTTGACGATATGGCTGAAGAGATCGACGATGCGGGCGCGGTCGGCAAGCCCGAGCATCGCGCGCACCGCGTCGGCGGCAACGAAGCCGCTGCCATGGGCGATCGCCTGGTCGAGCAGCGACAGGCCGTCGCGCGCCGAGCCTTCTGCGGCGCGGGCGATCATGGCGAGTGCCTCCGGTTCGGCCTCGATGTCTTCCTTGCCGGCGATGGTGGTGAACAGCCCGACGAGATCGGAAGCGCTGATGCGGCGCAGGTCGAAGCGCTGGCAGCGCGACAGCACCGTGATCGGCACCTTGCGGATTTCCGTCGTGGCAAAGATGAACTTCACATGCTCGGGCGGTTCTTCCAGCGTCTTCAGCAAGCCGTTGAAGGCGGCGGTCGACAGCATGTGCACTTCGTCGATAATGTAGACCTTGTAGCGGGCCGAAACCGGCCGGTAGCGCACCTGCTCGATGATCTCTCTGATATCGTCGATGCCGGTGTGTGAGGCTGCGTCCATCTCGATGACGTCGACATGCCGGCCTTCCATGATCGCCTGGCAATGCTCGCCGGGTTCGCGCAGATCGATGGTGGGCCGATCGACCGCAGCGGTCTTGTAGTTGAGGGCGCGTGCCAGGATGCGGGCGGTCGTCGTCTTGCCGACACCGCGCACGCCGGTCAGCATATAGGCCTGGGCGATGCGGCCGGTCTCGAACGCGTTGGTCAGCGTGCGAACCATCGGCTCTTGGCCGACCATCAGATCCGTGAAGTCCTTGGGCCTGTATTTGCGGGCCAGCACCCGGTAACCGGTGCCGGTCGAGGCGGCATCTTTTGCTTGTCGCTCGCTGTCGCTCATCGCCCTGCTTTTTGCCCGGTGCCCAGCTTATTGTCCGGCGAAAGCCGGGTCTTGCTTTCGGAAAGGGTGGGAGGCTGGCACGATGACCCGTGCCGGGCTCGTTAGGGCTGCTTCCTTCCGGACCTGACCCGGTTGGCGAGTGGCTCGTCCACCACCAACCTCCCGGATGCACATATCGGCAATATCGTCATCAAAAGCAAGCCAAGGTCAAAAAAAACTGCTAAACATTTGATAAAACAATGGAGGACGCCCCTTGAAGCAGTTCACGCTCGACGACCGTCTGGCGAATGACAGCGTTTCCGTCGCGATCACCGGCCTTTGCGACGTGCGGCTGATGAAGGATCGCCGCTGGCCGTGGCTCGTGCTGATACCCCGCAGGCCCGACAAATCGGAGGCTTTCGAGCTGACGCCGCTCGACCGGGTCTTGCTGACCTTCGAAACCGACAAGGTCGCAAGCGCGTTGAAGACGGTGACGGGTGCTGCAAAAATCAATGTCGGGGCACTTGGAAATATCGTCCGTCAGCTTCATGTTCATGTCATTGCGCGGTTCGAAGGTGATGCCAACTGGCCAGGCCCCGTCTGGGGCTACGGCAAGGCGGAGCCCTATTCGGACGAAGACATGAACAGCCTCATAGCCAAGTTGCGGGAAACGCTTTCACAATGAGCCATTCCATCTTTTCCTCGGATGCGCCGCATCCGGAAGCCAGCAGTCTCACCGCCTTTGCGGAAAACCAGCTCAACCGGGATGCGGAGCACCGCGACGAGGAAACGATCAAGCATGCGCTCGCCAGGGAGGGTACGCATATCCTGGCCTTCGCCCAGGAACGGCTGGTCCTGAAGCATGACGGGCAGGTGCTCGACCCGCTGTTTGCCCGCTACGAGCTGCAGGAGCTCGATCCGAATTGGGAGGAAGCCGTGCTGCTCGGCTATCGCAAGACCGGTGAGCCGAGGCTTGCGGTGCCCGTGCGGGTCAATGCCGACGAACTTGCCAGCCAGTATAAGCCCGCCGACATGCGCGCGCTCTGGCGGGATCTTTTGCTCGAAGGCGAAATCCTCGGCGAGGCCGCGCAGGGCATGAGCCTCATCCGCTGGAATGGCGACAATCGCTTCTGCGGCCGTTGCGGCTCGGCGATGGAAAGCCGCATCGGCGGCTACAAGCGGGTGTGCACGGCCTGCGAACATATGATTTTCCCGCGTACCGATCCGGTCGTCATCATGCTGACGATTGACGAGGAAAGGAATCGCTGTCTGCTCGGCCGCAGCCATCATTTTGCGCCGGGCATGTATTCCTGTCTCGCCGGTTTCGTCGAGCCGGGCGAAACCATCGAGAATGCGGTGCGCCGCGAGACGCACGAGGAATCCGGCATCCATATCGGCCGCGTGCGCTATCATGCGTCGCAGCCCTGGCCCATGCCGCATTCCCTGATGATCGGCTGCTATGCCGAGGCGAAGTCGACGGACATCCACATGGACGCGGCCGAGCTCGAGGATTGCCGCTGGTTCACCCCGGAAGAGACGCTTGCCATGCTCGACCGCGTCTCTGCCTCCGGCAACACCTCTCCGCCCAAGGGCGCCATCGCCCATCGCCTGATGCGCGACTGGGTGGAGTGGAAGCGCTAGGACTATCCTGCCATGGCCCGCTCCGAACGCTTGCTGACGCTGCTGCAGACGCTGCGGCGATATCGTCGTCCGGTCAGCGGTGCCGTTCTAGCGGAGGAAACCGGCGTCAGCCTGCGCACGCTCTATCGCGATATCGCCAGCCTGCAATCGCAGGGTGCCATGATCGAGGGCGAGCCCGGCATCGGTTATGTTCTGAAGCCGGGCTTCATGCTGCCGCCGATGATGTTTTCGCAGGATGAGATCGAGGCGCTGGTGCTGGGATCGAGATGGGTGGCGCGCGCGACCGATGCGCGCCTGGCGGCCGCTGGCACCGACGCTCTCGCCAAGATCGCCGCTGTGCTGCCGGCAGAGATGCGCGAGGCGATTGATCAGGCGGCGGTGGTCGTCGCCACGCGCCGCATCACGGAAGACAAGGCCGATCTTTCCCTCATGCGCAAGGCGATCCGCACCGAGCGCATGGTGCAATTGACCTATGGCGACGTGAACGGCGCCATCTCGACCCGGCGCATTTGGCCCTTCGCGCTCGGCTATTTCGACAATGCGCGCATCGTCATGGCCTGGTGCGAGCTGCGCCAGGATTTTCGCCATTTCCGCGCCGATCGCATCGTCGATTTCGCGGTGCTGGAGGCGCGCTACCCGCGCCGCCGCATCGCGCTCGCACGGGAATGGCACGCCCGCGAGGGCATGGCCCACGATTGATTTGCCAGCGCACACTACTGCCAGAAACTGTCAGTAGGTGTGACTATGATGGGCACCATCCAAGCAGGAAGGAGGACCGATCATGGCAAGCAACGTTGTCATCACCATGAAACAGGCGCATCACGGCGGTGCCGAGATGTACGAAGACAAATATCTTTCAATGCCGGCATGGCCCGCTCGCCTCTCGCAGATTGCACTTGGCTATTTTACCCGCCGCTGGGATCGCCTCGATATCGAGGAAACGCCGAATTCCGTAAAGCGCGACCTGGGCTTCCTGGACGGCCGCGCCCCTTACCGTGAGGAAGACCGGATGCGCTGAACGCATCCGCTAATTTCAGGCTCACCGACCGATACGATCCCATTGCCCTTCTACCGGCAGGCTCCGCCCTGCCTGCCGGATCGCATCCCTATGCCCTTATATCCATCAAAAACCAGAGGAATATCCACATGACCAGCCCGAATCTCATCATCTTCTACGTCAAGGACCCCGGCGAAAGCTCGCCATTCTATCGTGACCTTCTCGGCCGCGAGCCAGCCTTCGCCTCGCCGAACTTCGTGGCCTTCTCGCTCGACAACGGCCTCAGCCTCGGCCTCTGGCGCCGCAGCAGCGTCGAGCCGCAGCCCTCCGCCATCGGCAATCGCGGCGAATTGGGCTTCATGGTCGAAGGCGCCGGCGCCGTCGAACAGCATTACAAGGATTGGAAGGCACGCGGCCTGCCGATCGCGCAGGAATTGACGATGATGGATTTCGGCCCGACCTTCGTCGTGCTCGACCCCGACGGCCATCGTCTTCGTGTTTGTGAGCCGGATAAGTAAATCGAAATCCTCGCTTGCCCCTCACCCTCTCCCGCGATGTGGCAGGGCAATCGCATGTGAGGCACATCGGCGCTGCAAGTTCCTTCTCCCCTCGGGGAGAAGGTGGCCCGAAGGGCCGGATGAGAGGGCTGACCGTTTTGAATGCGGGGATTTTTGTGCGCTTGGCAGGCACCCCCTCATCCGCCTATCGGCACCTTCTCCCCGAGGGGCTATTGGATTCACACATTGTCGGCGGCGGAGAGGAGGAGTGCTACGCCGCGCTTGGCGGCCTGGAACTGTTGCCATCCGTCGAGCATGACGATCGGTCCTGGCTTTCCGTAGTAGCCGGTCCATCCGCCGAGGCGGGCGCAGACCCAGGCGGCATAGGCCAGCGACCCTCTGGGATGGGGGTTCTTCTGTTTGGCGGTCTTGCCCTCCAGCTTGGCGCAGAAGGCTTCCAGCAGCGGCTGGTCGCTTGGCTCGAAGGCGTCTTCGATGGGGCGCAAGGTGGCGCCGGGCGGAGCGCCGTCGCGGGCATGGACCAGTTGCTGCACGATCACGGCCGCGACGAAGGCAGCCATCACCAAATTGCTCAGCGCGCCCTCGTCCTCGATGCGCAGGCCTTCGATATCAAAGCCCTGCGTCTTCAGGGTGCGGAACAATTGCTCGATCGCCCAGCGACGGCGATAAAGGGCGATGACCGCCGCCGCCTCGTCGGCATCCGACACGGCATAGCTTGTCAGCAGCCGCCAATGGATCGGCGTCTCGCCCGGTGGTGCGGCGGTCTCGCGCACATCCACCAGATAAAGACGTACGCCATCCGGGGTCTTCCTGTAGATGCCGTTCTTCGGGGGCAGCAATGTCACCGCGCTGAAGCGGATCGCCAGTTGCGTGTCGCGCTCCTTGCGGCCCGGCTTGGCCGGCAGGCTAAAGGCTAGGTTGACCGCAACCGGCAAGGCATCCGCCAGACAAAGCAGCGACGGCTGGTCCTTGCCGAGGCTGCGGTCCCTCGCAACCCGGATGACGAGGTCGACATTGACGGGTCGGCGGGCGAAGGCCTCGTAGATATCGCTTTCACGGTCGGCAATGATGGTGATGTGGCGTGCAGCGGCGCAAACCTTCGCCGCACGATCGGCGCCCTCCAGCCAGCGATAGCTCTCCTTCTCCTCGATCGGACGCGCGCGCTGCGTGCCGCGCTCGCCCTGGTCGCGGCTTAGAAACTGCCCGTGGATTGCCCCGACGATCGCGCCATCGTCGGCGTCGACCCCGATCATCGCATGCAGATAAAGACCGCCACCGCCGTCGGAGCGGACCACCGTCGTATCCTGAATGGCCAGGATATGCCGATCCGCGCAGCGGCTAGCCGTGCGCAAGGCCGCCTCATCGATCATCGCCTGCGGATCGACCGCTCCATTGCGCAAGAACCGGCTCAAGCGGATCTCTCCGGCCCGATTGCCGCCGAGCTTGCGCACCCGCATTCCCTGGCCTGCCGTCGAAACCAGGCGCTCCAGCAAGAACGCCCCCCTTTTTCCAGCCGACGGTCGCCAAACCGTCCCAAGCTCAAATCATCCATCGCTCAATTCTCCTGCCGGCAGCAACAGAATCAGAACCTCATTCCATACGCAATTCCAAATGTGTGAATGCCATAGCCCCGAGGGGAGAAGGGGGACGCGGCAACGACCTCATTTCGTGTGCGATTCCCCGGCCGCTTGCGGGGGAGAAGGTGGCCGACAGGCCGGATGAGGGGTTTGAGGCGAACGATTAGTAATCATTTCATCAAAGTGGCTTGCCGAGCAGTCACGCCGATTCTTCGAGTTGACTTACGGCATTCGCAGAAGAGACTGATTGATAAATCCAGAGCCATGCGAGGAACAATTGCTCCATCACATCTCATTCGGCGTGTCGAATATCGAGAAATCCGCCGCGTTCTACGACGCGGCCTTTGCACCGCTTGGCTACGTCAGGGTCTGGGAAGACTTGAACCCCGGCGATCCCGACCAGGCGATCGGATACGGCCCGCCGGGTGGAGGCGATAAGTTCGCCGTCAAATTGCGAGGCAAGGAAGCCCATGCGCCAGGTCCAGGCTTCCATCTCGCTTTTGCCGCGCCAAGCAGGGAGGCGGTTGTCCTCTTCCATGAAGCCGCACTGGCTCACGGCGGCGCGGACAACGGGCCGCCTGGTCTCCGGCCGCATTACGGGCCGAATTATTTCGCCGCCTTCGTCATCGATCCGGATGGGCATCGCATCGAGGTCGTTACCAAGGCTGCGGAATAGCCGCTCGGCGGAGACCATAAGGGTACTGCAACCCGCCCTCATGGTTCGAGGCTGCAGCTCCCTTCGGCAAGCTCAGGGTGCTTTCGCACCTCACCACGAGGTGGCCCGGGTTCGCGTCGGATCTTAAAGATCGCCCCGCATCGGATGGCCCTTGTAGACGCCGAGGATGCGGACCTTTTCCGAGAAGAAGCGCAGTTCCTCCAGCGCGCGGCGCACATGCGGATCCGAAGGATGGCCCTCGATGTCGGCATAGAACTGCGTTGCTACAAAACGGCCGCCGAGCTGGTAGCTTTCCAGCTTCGTCATGTTGATGCCGTTGGTGGCGAAACCGCCGAGCGCCTTGTAGAGGGCGGCGGGAATATTGCGGACGTTGAAGACGAAGGTGGTGACGATCTTCTCGTCCGGCGCGCTGCGCTCCGCCCAGTTCTCGTCGCGCGACAGCACGACGAAGCGCGTCATGTTGTCTTCGGTGTCCTCGACATTCTCGGCAATGATTTCCAGGCCATAGAGATCGGCAGCGAGTCTTGGCGCCAGCGCCGCCATGCTGCGGTCGCCGGTTTCCTGCACCAGCTTGGCGGCACCCGCCGTATCGCCGGCGATAACAGGCTTCCAGCCATTGGCGCGCACGATGTTGCGGCACTGGCCGAGCGCGTGGATATGGCTGTGCACCGTGCGGATCTCTTCCTTCTTGACCCCCGGCAGCACCATCAGCTGGAAGCGGATCGGCATGAAATATTCGCCGACGATATGCAGGCGCGATTCCGGCAGCAGATGATGGATATCGGCGACACGACCGGCGATCGTATTTTCGATCGGAATCATGCCGAGATCGGCCTCGCCGTTGTCGATGGCGGAAAAGGCATCCTCGAAGGTCTGGCAGGGCAGCGGCTCCATGGTCGGGAACATGTCGCGGCTCGCCATGTCGGAATTGGCGCCGTAGTCGCCCTGGAACGAGATCTTGTTGGTCTTGCTGATCATGGAACTGCCTTTGGAGGGACTGCCGTCAAAGAGAGGCGGCGGAGAGGATGCGTCTGGCCTTTTCGAGGTCGGCGGGAGTATCGACACCGAGCGGAACCGTGTCAACGATCTCGACATCGATGCGCATGCCGGCCTCCAGCGCTCTCAGCTGCTCCAGTGATTCGCGCAGCTCAAGCGGCGATGGGCCGGCCTTGACGAATCGCTCGAGCGCGGCGCGGCGATAGGTGTAGAGGCCGATATGGTGATAGAGCGGCCCCTTGCCGTAGGGCGCGGTGGCGCGGGTGAAATAGAGGGCGCGCAGGCGGCTATCCGAGATCGGCGAGCCGACGACCTTGACGACGCTCGGCAGGGTCTTCTCTTCCTCGTCCTTGATCTCGACGGTCAGCGTGGCGATGTCGACGGCCGGGTTTTCGAGCGGGCGCAGCGAGGCGCGGATGGTGTCGGGATCGATCGTCGGCAGGTCGCCCTGCACGTTGACGACGATTTCGGCGCGGCCCTGCGGGTCCACGGCCTGCAGCGCCTCGTAGATGCGGTCCGAGCCGGATTGATGATCGCCGCGTGTCATGACCACCTCGAAGCCGGCATTGGCGACCGCGGCATAGGTATCCGCATGGTCGACGGCGACGACGATGCGACCGATCGCCGCCTCGCGCGCGCGCTTGGCAACCTGTACGATCATGGGCAGGCCGCAAATATCGGCAAGCGGCTTGCCCGGCAGGCGCGTGGAAGCCATGCGGGCGGGAATGAGGACCAGCGTCTTGTCTAAATTTGGATCTGTCATTGTTGGGCCTTCTATTCCCGAGGGAAAAGTGTCAAAACGTCTCACGATGGAGGCCGTTTGCAGAGTTGCAAGAAACAGCCAAAAGACATAGGTTTCGCGCGAATTCAAGATGGGCCGGCGGAGGATGCTGGCGGCGAGGGGAGCATAGCAGATGAATTCATCCTACGTGAACATGGGTGTCGGGGCGCTTTTGGCCACGCTGTTCGTGTTGAAGTCCGTGTCGCTCGCGTCAGGATTTATTTTCCATTCAGAGACGCCGGAAAAGCCCGGTTTCGCCATTGTCGCGACCGAAGAACCGGCTGCGGGTGGCGACAAGGGTGCGGCCGCCAAGGCGGAAACGCCGATCGCCCAGCTGCTGCAGAAGGCTGACGCCAAGGTTGGCGAAACCATCTTCAAGAAGTGTCAGGCCTGTCATTCCGGAGAGAAGGGAGGACCGAACAAGGTCGGTCCCGATCTCTGGGCTGTCGTCGACCGCCCGGTCGCCGAGCACGAGGGCTTTGCCTATTCGGCCGGCATGAAGGAATTCTCCAAGGGCGGTTCGGAAAAGTGGACCTATGATCACCTCTATCACTTCCTCGCTGCTCCGAAAAAGTTCGTCGCCGGTACGGCGATGGGCTTTGCCGGCCTGCCGAAGGAAGAGGATCGCGCCAACGTGATCGCTTATCTGCGCACGCTCGCCGATACGCAGGTGCCGCTGCCGGATCCGAACGCTGCTCCGGCCGCCACGAACTAAAGCGATCCGCATTATGAATTGAGAACCCGGCCATCGCGGCCGGGTTTTCCGTGTTGCGCATTCACACCGAATGGCGGCGTGAACGCGTCCGCTGATCGAGGTCGAAGACCTTCAGCCCGTCTTCGGCGCTCGGAGGCATGCGCCAGTCTTCCGCGACCAGCGCCTTGCGGGCATCGCGCAGGCCGGCCTCCCAATGCTCATGCATCGATAGCGCCGAAAACTCGTAGTCTTTCGAATGCGAGCGGAACTGCTTGTTGCGGTAGATCAGGTGAATGATAGTGACGCCGTAGTCGGAGCAATGCTGTTCCAGCTTGCTGATGTCCGGATCGGCCTTGGCCTCTTCCGGAAGGCGGGCATAAAGCTCCGATATCGCGCGTCGCAGGCGATGACGTTCCAGAAAGAGATCGGTATTGAGCCGGGTGCGGCTGGAATAGGTGATGTCCTTGCGCCGCTCTTCCACCTCTTCCAGGTCCTGCGGCAGCGGGCCGACGGCGCTGAAGAGATCGACCTGGAAGACGACCGTGTCGATCGCGGCGCCGTTGCGTAGCACGTAAGTGAGCGGCGTGTTCGAGACGAGGCCGCCATCCCAGTAATATTCACCGCCGATCTTGATCGCCGGAAAGCCGGGCGGCAGCGCGCCGCTTGCCATGACGTGTTCCGGCGTGATTCTGATGTCCCGGTTGTCGAAGAAGGCGAAGTTGCCGGTGCGCACGTTGACGGCACCGAGGCTGAGGCGCACCGGACCATGGTTGATGCGGTCGAAATCGACATGGTCGAGCAGCGTCTGGCGCAGTTGCTCTGTATCGTAGACGCTGGTGGCACCCGCCGAGCCGCGCGCCTGAAACCAGGCCGGGAGCTGCCAGGGGGAGAAAAATCCGGGAACGCCGAAGGTCGATACCCACCAGCTGCTGACGGTGCGATAGAAGGGGTTCGTCTCTCGCTGCCGCTCCATCAGGAGGTCAACGGGAAGCTGGATTGTGACCTTGTTCCAGAAAGAGCGCAGCTTCTCGAGCCGCTCGCCCGGCACGTTGCCGGCCATGATGGAGGCGTTGATGGCGCCGATCGAGATGCCGGCGATCCAGTCCGGTTCGATATTCTGCTCTCTGAGTGCCTGAAAGGCGCCGGCCTGGTAGGAGCCGAGCGCGCCGCCGCCCTGCAGCACGAATACCTTCTGCGAATAGGCTGAAGCGGGATTGCTGAGTGGAGCTGCAATATTCATGTGCCATCCTTTGCTGCGCTCCGGGCGGCAAGGCCGGGATGCGCAAATATATGACCATTTTCCTGCCTGCTTCTCCGAATGCGGAGAAATGCCATTGCGAATCGGCGGGTCCGGACCGGCGATAGAGCCTTTCCGCTTTTCTTCGAATCGCGAAAACGCTCTAGCCCTTTTGTTTCCAGGCAATTCCGGACGGAAAACCGCTACGCACTTTTCCTGGAATTGCTCTAGCCGAGCAAATAGGCCCAGAGCGACACCGAGAATGCCCCGAGCGCTGTCGTCAAGGTAATCGTCGAGGCGGCGAGACTGTGACCGACGCCGAAGCGATTGGCAATCAGCCATGCGTTCACACCTGTGGGAACGGCGGCCGTGAGCACGAGCGCCGCCCGCCATTCCGGGCTGAGGCCGAGCAGAAGGCCGGCCGCCAGCACGCAGGCCGGCAGCAGAAGCAGCTTGAAGCCGGCAATCACGCTGGTGATGCCGAGATTGCCCGACAGCCCGTATTGGCGCAGCGCCATGCCGAGCGAGATCAGCGCCGCCGGGCCGGCGATATTGGCGATGCTGTCGACCACGGTGCCGAGCGTCGCGGGGATGGGAATGCCTGTGAGGTGGACGATGAGACCGCAGAAAAGCCCGATGACAAGCGGATTGCGCACGAGATTCCTGCCGACCTGTTGCAGCAATTCGCCGGTGCTGCGGCCGGCGCCGGCATTCTCCTTGCGCTCGGCCTGCTCCATCAACAGCGTGCCGGCGATCATCATGGTCGGCAGGTGCACGGCAATCAGGATCGACATCGCCATGACGCCGTCTGGCCCGACGGTGCGCCCCACCAGCGGCAAGCCGATGAAGATCGTATTAGCGAAGGCGGATGATACGCCCGCGAGCACGCCGATCCGCGCATCCCGCCCGAACATCCGCGTTGCAACGATATGGCCGGCAGTCCACGTGACGGCGACACCGGAGAAATAGGCAATCCACAGCCGAAACGGCGAAGCGCCGCGAAAATTCGCCTCGGCAATGGTCTGGAACAGCAAGAGCGGCACGGCGATCTTGAACACGAACTCGCTCATGGCTTCGCCGACCTCAGCTTTCAGAAGGCCGGTGCGCACGATGACCCAGCCGACGAGAATGAGCAGGAAGACCGGGAGGACGTCGGTGAAGATTTCGGACATGCCGGGCGTGGGCCGTGAAGATCGTGGCTCGGGAAGGGCTATCCGGAAGTTGTATCAGCTTGCCCGGCTGTGAGAACCCGTAAAAACAAAAAAGCGGGCAATGCCCGCTTGTGTGTCCGGCGCCGCCGGAAAGTCCCCCCCGGTGCACATGCCGCCAGTTCATCCGTGGTCGGCCCGCGTACCGGTGAGGCGGAAGGTATCATTCCTTCCCAGACTGGCTTGGAAACCTTGTGAGCTTCCCATCCCAGCCGCTAGATAAGCATTTAAAGATAGAAAGTGACAGACAAATGACTGACTGGAATTAAGTTGGCCGCGCTGGCGCTGATTTTTCTTCCAAACTTCGGAAAAACCGATAATACCGGATACCGGCTATCACCAAATACCGGGATCCTCCAATAGATGACTCGTTTCGATGTACTGACCGTTGGCAACGCCATCGTCGACATTATCGCCCGTTGCAACGATCAGTTCCTGATCGACAACACGATCACCAAAGCCGCGATGAATCTCATCGACGCTGAACGCGCCGAGCTGCTTTATTCGCGCATGGGCCCGGCTCTGGAAGCCTCGGGCGGCAGTGCCGGCAATACGGCGGCGGGCGTGGCGAATTTCGGCGGCAGGGCGGCCTATTTCGGCAAGGTTGCCGAAGATCAGCTCGGCGAGATTTTCGCGCATGATATCCGCGCCCAGGGCGTGCACTACGAGACCGAGGCAAAGGGCACCTTTCCGCCGACGGCCCGTTCGATGATCTTCGTGACCGAGGATGGCGAGCGCTCGATGAACACCTATCTCGGCGCCTGCGTCGAACTTGGGCCTGAAGACGTCGAGGAAGAGGTCGTCGCCGATGCCAAGGTGACCTATTTCGAAGGCTATCTCTGGGATCCGCCGCGCGCCAAGGAAGCTATCCGCGATTGCGCTCGCATCGCACACGCCAATGGCCGTGAAATGTCGATGACGCTGTCCGACAGTTTCTGCGTCGGCCGCTATCGGCACGAATTCCTGGACCTGATGCGTTCCGGCACCGTCGATATCGTCTTCGCCAATCGCGACGAGGCATTGTCGCTGTACGAGACCGATGATTTCGAGAAAGCACTGACGCTGATATCAGCCGATTGCAAGATTGCGGCTGTGACGACAGGCAAGGACGGCGCCGTGATCGTGCGCGGCAACGAACGTTATGTCGTCGATGCCCATCCGATCGAGGAGCGCGTCGATACGACCGGCGCCGGCGATCTCTTCGCCGCCGGTTTCCTGTTCGGCTATACGCAGGGCCGTAGCCTGGAAGATTGCGGCAAGCTCGGCAACCTCGCCGCGGCCATCGTCATCGAACAGATCGGCCCGCGGCCGATGCGGTCGCTCTCGGAAGCCGCAAAAGAATTCGGGCTTCTCTGACGAAGGTCGTCTTTAGATTCCTCTTTGGCAGGTCGCGGAAGCCGCCTCCGGCAGATCGCTGGGGCGGCTTTTGCTGTGACGCTGGCAAACGAGGCTGTCACCGAAAGAGCGTCGCGGTTCCCGCCTCATACAGGATGAGGATGCCGAGCGCGATCAGGACGAATGGCACGATCCTATGGCCGTGTCGCCTGATCGGTGCGCCCAGCTTCGGGTGATTGACGAGGGAATGCGCCGCGCCCAGCCAGGCCGCCGTCAGCACGGCGAAGATGCAGCCGATGGTCAGGATCTCGTAAGCGGAGCGGGTGGCGAAGAGCGGCGTGTAGATACTGATATTGTCGCCGCCATTGGCGATCGTCACCAGCGCGACGGCCGCTATGTTGCCGTGCCCGGCAGCGGCCTTCTGGTGATCTTCCGCATCATCCCCTGTCTCGGCGCCGTTCCAGATCTCCCACAGTCGCCTCAGGCCAAAGTAGATCGGAGCAAGGCCGAGCAGGCCGATATAGGCGGCGGGAATGACGAGCACGAGCAGCGAGGCGATGGCGCTGAAGCCATAGAGCGCGCCGATGCCGAGATATTGGCCGATGACGATCTGCCTCAAGCGGAACTTCGGGTCGGCAAAGAAGCCGAGGAGAACGAAGATGTCGTCTATATTCGTCGAAACGAACGTGGCGATGGCAACGCCGAAAACACCAAGCACAGAACCCAAGATCGCCGGTCTCCCTTTGCGATACCGGATATATCATCGGGCCGGAAAAGTCGCATGGCTGCATTTGTCGCGGAACGACGAGGATTTCGTTACCTGAAGGCTTCGCCGGGGTAAGCGCCCCAGATCTCGGATTGAGCAACCCAGCCCTCGGTACCGTCGGCGGTGACGTGGCACCAGTCGCCGGTGCACTCGCGAATGTTCATCATCACGCCGGGCTGAAGCTTGGCGATGACGGCGGCGGATGGCTGGGATTCGCGGCGCATGTTGACGAAGACGGCCTTGCCCTTGCCCTTCATCCACGGTGCGGCGATGGCCGAGCGCTGGCCCGACAGCAGCGACTGGTTGACCCAGCCCTCCGTGCCGTCGGCATCGCGCACGCGCCGCCAATTATCATATTCCTGGATGATCTCGACCGGCAGTCCCTGCTTGAGATAGAGCCACGACACCGCATAGTCGGCGCTTGGCCCGATACGCAGATTGACCCGCTTCGATTTCAGCGTGACGAATCGCGGCAGCGGCAATCCGCTCGGTCCCTTGGCGGCCTGGGCGGCGGCAAGATCCGCTGACGCAGCGGCCATCAACAGGCCGATTGCGAAAATGGCGCAGGACTTCAATACTTTGCCACGCATGGGGATTTCCGTTCGTTCGTCATGACAAAGGCGCCATTCCGGCAACCTTTCGCTCCGGTGAGCGGCAAATCCCCGGATCGCGTCAGCGAGTTTTGTTTGTCTTCGCCTGCGGGTCTGGTAGAAATGCCCGGAACGGGAAAATTATCCCGCTTCTTGGTTAAGAACATCTGAACAAGGCATCGCCGCTCTCCATGACGACGAAGAAAAAACCGAAGGTCTACGTCACGCGCAAACTGCCGGATGCGGTGGAGACGCGGATGCGCGAACTCTTCGATGCCGAACTCAATATCGACGATCGCCCGCGCAGCAAAGACGAGCTGATCCAGGCCGTCCGGTCGGTCGATGTGCTAGTGCCTACGGTCACCGACCGCATCGACGCGGAGGTGATCGAAGAGGCCGGCCCGCAGATGAAGCTGATCGCCAGCTTCTCCAACGGCACGGATCATATCGATGTCGAAGCCGCGGCCCGTCGCGGCATCACCGTGACCAACACGCCGAATGTGCTGACCGAAGATACCGCCGACATGACCATGGCGCTTATCCTCGCCGTGCCCCGGCGGCTCGCTGAAGGTGCGCGCGTGCTGACCGACAATCCCGGCGAATGGGCCGGATGGTCGCCCACCTGGATGCTCGGCCGCCGCATCCACGGCAAGCGCATCGGCATCGTCGGCATGGGGCGGATCGGCACGGCCGTCGCCCGCCGCGCCAAGGCGTTCGGCCTTTCGATCCATTATCACAATCGCAAGCGGGTCAATCCGGCGACGGAGGACGAGCTGGAGGCAACCTATTGGGACAGCCTCGACCAGATGCTGGCCCGCGTCGATATCGTTTCGGTCAATTGCCCCTCGACACCGGCCACCTATCATCTGATCTCGGCACGCCGCCTGGCGCTGTTGCAGCCGACGAGCTACATCGTCAACACGGCGCGCGGCGATGTCATCGACGAGGCGGCGCTGATCAAGATCCTGCGCGAGGGCAAGATTGCCGGCGCGGGGCTCGACGTGTTCGAGAACGAACCATCAGTCAATCCGAAGCTGGTGAAGCTCGCCAATGAGGGCAAGGTGGTGATCCTGCCGCATATGAGTTCGGCCACGCTCGAGGGTCGCATCGACATGGGCGACAAGGTCATCATCAACATCCGCACCTTCATCGATGGCCATCGCCCGCCCAATCGCGTGCTGCCGTTTCGGTAAGCGAAGCGCTCTGATTCGCCTGATGGAGCGAGGCGGATATACCCGGCGTCAAATTTGATCTTTCTTCCCTTCGGTCGGTCATGTGCTTGTCACAAAGCCGGCCCAGAGGTGACGGCAAATACAAACAGGAAGGGCGGAAACGATGGCGCGGGCACTGCCGCATGAGCGGATTCAATATGTGGTCGAGGGTGGCTTCAAGCTGTCGGGCGAGATCGAACCGAGCGGCAACAAGAATGCCGCATTGCCGATCATCGCCGCCTCGCTTTTGACCGATCAACGCGTCCAACTCAGCAATGTGCCGCGCATTCGCGATGTCGAGGCGCTGGTGGAGCTGATCCAGTCTGTTGGCGCTGAGGTGCGCTGGCTCGGTCGCAACGAGTTGGAAATCGAGGCGCGTGAGCTTCGCCCCGCCAATCTCGATCCAGATCTCTGCGCCCGCATTCGCGCCTCCATCCTGCTTGCCGGCCCGATGCTGGCGCGCTGTGGCGAGCTCACCTTGCCGCCGCCCGGCGGCGACGTCATCGGCCGCCGGCGCGTCGATACGCATTTCCTGGCGCTGGAACAGCTCGGCACCAAGATCGAGGTCAACAGCGTCTACAGCTTCCGCACGGAAGGGCTGCGCGGCGCCGATGTCTTCCTGGACGAGCCGTCCGTGACGGCCACGGAAAATGCGCTTTGCGCCGCGGTTGTCGCCGAGGGCACCACCATCCTGCGCAATTGCGCCTCCGAGCCGCATGTGCAGGATCTGGCGCGCTTTCTCACCGCCATGGGTGCTCGCATCGAAGGGATCGGCACCAATATGATGACCATCCACGGTGGCCATCCGCTCGGCGCTGTCACGCACCGGATCGGCCCGGATCATAATGAGGTGGGGTCGCTGATCGGCCTTGCCGCCGTCACCGGTTCGGAAATCACCATCCGCAACGCCGGCGTCGAACATTTGCGCTCTACCCTGATGACCTTCGAGCGTCTCGGCATCCGCTGCCGTATCGAAGGCGACGATCTGGTCATTCCCTCCGGTCAGGAGATGAAGATCCAGCCCGATTTCGGCGGTCATATTCCGAAGATCGAGGATCAGCCCTGGCCGGCCTTCCCGGCCGATACCATGTCGATCGCCATCGTCACCGCCTCGCAATGCGACGGCGTCGTGCTGATGTTCGAAAAAATGTTCGAAAGCCGCATGTTCTTCGTCGACAAGCTGATCGCCATGGGCGCCCGCATCGTGCTGTGCGATCCGCATCGCGCCATCGTCGCCGGCCCCTCCAAGCTGCGCGCCGCCCAGCTCGAGAGCCCCGATATCCGCGCCGGCATGGCCATGCTGATCGCGGCGATGTGCGCCGAGGGTACGAGCGTCATCAACAATGCCCAGCAGATCGAGCGCGGTTACGAGCGCATCGAGGAGCGCCTGAATGCCATGGGCGCCCGCATTACCCGCATCCCGCCACGCGAGAGCTGATTTTTCGAGGACGGACGGGCGGCGGCGGCCACCTCGCCCTTCGAGGCTTCGCTCCTCAGGATGAGGTGGAGCAGGCTCGGTTTTCGATAGGGCTCGCTGCTCTTTAGCGGCGGAACGAGAAGGTAGCCCTCATGGTGAGGTGGCGCGTAAGCGCCCTCGAACCACGAGGGCGGATCGCAAACGCTGATCGAAGCCCGTCACTCCGCAGCAATCCGCGCCTTCTTGCGCTTGTACCGGATGGTCTCGAACCTTGCCGCTAAGCCGTCATAGAGCAGCAGGCGGCCGATCAGCGGCTCGCCGATGCCTGTCATGAGCTTGATCGCCTCCATCGCCATCAGCGTGCCGATGACGCCGGTCAAGGCGCCTATAATGCCCGCTTCCGCGCAACTCGGGATCAGGCCTTCCGGCGGCGGGGCGGGGAACAGATCGCGATAGCGCGGATTGGGGTTGCCGTCCGTATCGCTTTCGTAAGGCTTCAATGTCGTCACGGACCCGTCGAACCGGCCGACGGCGCCGGTCACGAGCGGCAGGCGCGCTGCCTCGCTCGCATCGGCAGCCGCATAGCGCGTGTCGAAATTGTCGGAACCGTCGATGACGAGATCGAAGCCGGCCAGGTGCCGCGCGGCGGTATCGGGACTGAAGCGCTCCTCGAAACGGATGACGCGCACATGCGGGTTCAGCCGCGCGATGGCGTCGGCCGCGCTTTGCGTCTTCATCTCGCCGATCGTCCCCGTATCGTGAATCACCTGCCGCTGCAGGTTGGACAGCGAAACGCGATCGTCATCGGCAATGCCGAGCGTGCCGACACCGGCGGCGGCGAGATATTGCAGCACCGGCGCGCCAAGGCCGCCGGCACCGATGACAAGCACGCGCGCAGCCTTCAATTTTTGCTGGCCAGCGCCGCCGACCTCCGGCAGGAGGATATGGCGGTGATAGCGGGCGATTTCGTCTGAGGTCAAAGGATCCATGCGTGCGAGTCTACCACAATCGCGGCGAAGGAGGCGCTAGGGCCGGATGATTTTAGGTCTATTCGACCTAAAATCATCCGGCTCTACAATCAAATAAGTAGAGCATGATGTCGTCCGAAAACCGCTCACACTTTTCGGCATCATGCTCTAGGATTTCGTAATGCCGCCATGCGCGACGGTAAAGAATTGCGCGCGCTCGGCAAGTGCGGAGAACATTGCCTTGTCCGTGCCGGTCATGAAAGCCTGGCCGCCGAGGCCGTCGATGAGGTCGAAGAGTGCCGCGCGCCGTCCTTCATCGAGATGCGCGGCGATCTCGTCCAGCAGCAGGATGGGCGCATAGCCCGTGAGGTTGCCGACCAGGCGCGCATGGGCAAGGATAAGGCCGACAAGGAGCGCCTTCTGCTCGCCCGTCGAGCAGCGCTCCGCCTCCATGTCCTTTTCGCGGTGCCGCACCAGGAGGTCGGCCCGATGCGGCCCGTCCAGTGTGCGGCCGGCGGCCGCGTCGCGGTAACGCCCTTCGCGCAGCATATCGGCATAGGCATCTTCCAGATCGACGGCCGGCCGGTCGAACTGTCCGTCGAGGAAACCGGAAAGATCGAGTGCTGCCGAGGGGAAAGGCGTCGTCTCGCGCGTTTCGGCGATCAGCCGTGAAAGAAGGCCGAGCATTTCCTGGCGCGCGATTGCCATGGCGATGCCGAGGCTCGCCATCTGTTCCTCGATGCCGGCAAGCCAGGACGGATCGAACCGGCCTTCGGATAGCAGCTTGTTGCGGCTGCGCATGGCGCGCTCGAAATCGCTGGCGCGGCGGCCATGGGCGGGATCGAGCGAAAGCACCAGCCGGTCGAGGAAACGGCGGCGCTCGGAGGAGCCGCCGGTAAACAGGCCGTCCATGGCGGGCGTCAGCCAGAGAACGCGCAAATGATCGGTCAACTCGTCGACCGTTTTGGCCGGCGTGCCGTTGATTCTGAGCCGGCGTGCGGCTGATTCGTCGGTCGCATCGATGCCGGTGCCGATTTCGACGGCACCCTCGATGCCTTCGAGCTCGGCGAAGATCGAAAATCCGCCCGGCGCGTTGACCCGGGTGACATCGGCATAGGCGGCGCGGCGCAGGCCACGGCCGGGCGACAGCAGCGACACCGCCTCCATGAGGTTGGTCTTGCCCGCGCCATTGTCGCCCGTCAGCACCACATGCCGCGCGTCAAGCGTCAGCGCCGCCGCCGGATAATTGCGGAAGTCGGAGAGCTTCAGGCGCGAGATGAAAACCTTGTTCGGCATCGGTCTTTCGGATTCATAGTCGATGGCCGAGGCGTATGCCGAACCCCGCCCAAGTGCAAGGTTTTTGCCGTCGGCAATGGATGCAAGGTGGATCGGGGCGAGTTGAGAGGCCACCCTCGTCCTTCGACAGGCTCAGGATGAGGATGGTGAACTGCAGTCTTGCCGTGGAATGTGATGCTGCAGGCCGGATGAGAGGATCAGCCCTCATGGTGAGGAGACCTATCGGGCCGTCTCGAACCACAAGGGCGGGTGATTCGCCCGCAAAACAAAAAAATCCGGCCGAATCATCGGCCGGATTCATGTGAAACACTTTGTTGCGCCGCTCAGTCGCTGAACGTATCGAAGAAATCCTTCATGCGGGCGAAGAAGCCCGTCGATTCGGGATTGTTGTCCTTCGAAGAGATCTGCTCGAATTCCTGTAGGAGTTCGCGCTGGCGCTTGGTCAGCTTCTGCGGCGTCTCGATCTGGATCTGGATATAGAGATCGCCGACCTGGCTGGAGCGCAGCACCGGCATGCCCTTGCCCTTCAGGCGGAACTGCTTGCCGACCTGCGTCCCCTCCGGAACGGTGACGCGCGACTTGGTGCCGTCGAGCGTCGCGACATCGAAGGTGCCGCCGAGCGCCGCCGTCGTCATCGAGATCGGCACCGCGCAATAGAGATCGGCGCCATCGCGCTGGAAGAATTCATGCGGCTTGACGGACAGGAAGATGTAGAGATCGCCCGCTGGTCCGCCACGCGTACCGGCTTCGCCTTCGCCCTGCAGGCGAATGCGCGTGCCGTCTTCGATGCCCGAGGGAATATTGACGGAGAGCGAACGCTCCTCCGTCACGCGGCCCTGGCCATGACACTTGCTGCAGGGATCGGGAATGATCTGGCCGCGGCCATGGCAGGTCGGGCAGGTACGCTCGACGGAGAAGAAGCCCTGGGCGGCACGGACACGCCCGGAACCCTGGCAGGTGCCGCAGGTCTTCGGCTGCGTGCCGGGCTTGGCGCCCGAGCCGGAACAGACATCGCAGGTGATCGACGTGGGGACCCGGATCTGCGCCGTTTTGCCGCTGAAAGCTTCCTCGAGCGAGATTTCCATATTGTAGCGAAGATCGGCGCCGCGCTCGCGACCACCGGAAGAGCGAGCGCGGGCGCGGCCACCACCCATCATCTCGCCGAAAATATCTTCGAAAATATCGGAGAAGCCGCCACCGCCGCCGAAGCCGCCGCCAAAACCACCGCCGCCGCCCATGCCGCCATGCTCGAAGGCCGCATGGCCATAGCGATCATAGGCCGCGCGTTTTTGCGGATCCTTGAGCGTTTCGTAGGCTTCGTTGATTTCCTTGAACTTCCGCTCAGCGCTGCTGTCGTCCGGGTTCTTGTCCGGATGAAATTGCATTGCCAGCTTGCGAAAGGCGCTTTTCAGCTCTTTCTCGTCCGCTGTTTTTGAGACGCCCAATGTCTCGTAATAATCCGCTTTTGCCATTAAGGACTAGACCCCGGAAATGGATTTCCGGCTGCCCCGAAGGCAGCCGGATTTAAGTCTCCTCAAGAACCTTTCGGTTCGTGCTTATGCAGACCGCTTGCGGTCGTCTTCGTCCTTGATTTCCTCGTAGTCGGCATCGACGACGTCGTCCTTGCCGGCTGCGGAGGCATCGGCCGAAGGAGCTTCCGCCTGCTGGGCCTCATAGATTGCCTGGCCGAGCTTCATGGAAACTTCCATGAGCGTCTGGGTCTTGGCCTTGATGTCTTCGGCGTCCGGCTCGGAAGCTTCGGTCGCCGTCTTCAGTGCCGCGATCGCGTCGGAGATCGCGGTGCGATCGGCTTCGCTGACCTTGTCGCCGTAATCCTTCAGCGACTTCTCGCTGGAGTGGATCAGGCTTTCAGCCTGGTTCTTGGCTTCGACGCCTTCGCGGCGCTTCTTGTCGTCGGCAGCATGCGCTTCGGCGTCCTTGACCATCTTCTCGATGTCGGCGTCGGAAAGACCGCCGGAAGCCTGGATGCGGATCTGCTGTTCCTTGCCGGTACCCTTGTCCTTGGCCGAAACCTGGACGATGCCGTTGGCGTCGATGTCGAAGGTGACTTCGATCTGCGGCACGCCGCGCGGTGCCGGTGGCAGGCCGACGAGGTCGAACTGGCCGAGCAGCTTGTTGTCGGCAGCCATTTCGCGCTCGCCCTGAGAGACGCGGATGGTCACGGCGGACTGGTTGTCATCGGCGGTCGAGAAGGTCTGCGACTTCTTCGTCGGGATCGTCGTGTTACGCTCGATCAGGCGGGTAAAGACGCCGCCCAGCGTTTCGATGCCGAGGGACAGCGGGGTCACGTCGAGCAGCAGGACGTCCTTGACGTCGCCCTGCAGGACGCCGGCCTGGATGGCGGCGCCGAGTGCGACGACTTCATCCGGGTTGACACCCTTGTGCGGCTCCTTGCCGAACAGCTGCTTGACGACTTCCTGGACCTTCGGCATGCGGCTCATGCCGCCGACGAGAACGACTTCGTCGATTTCAGCGGCGGTGACGCCCGCATCCTTGAGGGCGGCCTTGCAAGGCGCGATGGTGCGCTGAACGAGATCGTCGACCAGGCTTTCCAGCTTGGCGCGGGTCAGCTTCAGCGTCAGGTGCTTCGGACCGGTGGCGTCCGCCGTGATGAAGGGCAGGTTGATTTCGGTCTGCTGCGCAGAGGAAAGTTCGATCTTCGCCTTTTCGGCAGCTTCCTTCAGGCGCTGCAGAGCGAGCTTGTCGCCCTTGAGGTCGATGCCGTTGTCCTTCTTGAACTCGGCAACGAGATATTCGACGAGACGCATGTCGAAGTCTTCACCGCCGAGGAAGGTGTCGCCGTTGGTCGACTTCACTTCGAAGACGCCGTCGCCGATTTCCAGGATGGAGATATCGAAGGTACCGCCGCCAAGGTCGTAAACGGCGATGGTCTTGCCGTCCTTCTTGTCGAGGCCATAGGCAAGTGCCGCAGCCGTCGGCTCGTTGATGATGCGCAGGACCTCGAGACCGGCGATCTTGCCGGCATCCTTGGTCGCCTGGCGCTGCGCGTCGTTGAAGTATGCGGGAACGGTGATGACGGCCTTTTCGACCTTTTCGCCGAGATAGGATTCGGCGGTTTCCTTCATCTTCTGAAGGATCATTGCGGAAACTTGTGCGGGCGAATAGCCCTTGCCCTGCGCTTCTACCCAGGCATCGCCATTATCGCCCTTGACGATCGTGAAAGGAACAAGGTGCTTGTCCTTCTCGACGGTCGGATCTTCGTAGCGGCGGCCGATCAGGCGCTTGACAGCGAAGAGGGTATTGGTGGGGTTGGTGACAGCCTGGCGCTTGGCCGGCTGGCCGACGAGACGTTCGCCGTCGTCGGTGAAGGCAACCATGGAGGGGGTGGTGCGGGCGCCTTCGGCATTTTCGATCACTTTCGCGTCCTTGCCGTCCATGACGGCGACGCAGGAATTTGTGGTTCCAAGGTCGATACCAATTACTTTTGCCATGTCATTCTCTCCTTGAAGCAAGCTGTCGGAACCCCTGTCAGGCATTCCATTGACAGCCCCTTACGGGATGGTCTTGAGGATTGCGCAGCCATGACTGCGGTGATGCCGCGTATATAAGTAGCGGTTTTACTGACTGCAAGGCAGGAAATTGCCCGAAATCCAGCAAAACAAATGGTTTGTCGCGCAAATTCCACCTAGCCCCATGTGCGCCGTGAGCCAGCGGATTTGACGCGACCGCGTATCAGAGCAGCCTTGCAGCGGCCATGCAAGCGTCTACTGCATAATTCCTTAAATCGGGATCGATTTAGGGATAAAATTATGCAGCGGATCTAAAGTGCTACAGCGACCTTAGAGCCGGATGATTTCAGGTCGAATCGACCTGAAATCTGAATCCGTCTCTAAATCAAAAAGTTGGAGCGGGATATCGCTCGAAAACCGCTCACACTTTTCGGCATCCCGCTCTTGCGCGCCATATATGACGCGCGGCGCTGTGGGTGAAAAATTGCGATTTTATCGGCCCAAGATGACGTCGAGCAGCGAGGAGCGATGTGACCGCGCCGTTGCGATCGGGGCGCCGCTGTCGCCGATATCCGCCGGCGGGATTTCGCCGCTGTCATAAGGGTTGGAACTGTAAGGATTGCTGTCGTCGGCGAGGTTCGCCGGCGGCAGGTCCTGCGGGTCTTCATTGGCCGCGGTCTGGTTGACGATCTGCGGCTGGATCGGCTGTTGCGACGGCCGTTGCTGCAAGGTCGGCTGCTGCACCGGCTGTCCGCCGTCGGCCACGCCCGAAATGATGTTGCCGATGGTCGTCGGCTGGTCGCCATTCGGCGCCTGCGCCATCGGCAGGCCATTGTCGATGATCACGCCGCCGCCGAAGATCGGCGCCGGCGTGATGCCCTTGTGGGCGGCGATCATGAATTCCTTCCACGCCTTGGCCGGCAGCCCGCCGCCGGTGACCTTGCGCATCGACTTGCCGTCGTCATTGCCGAACCAGACGCCTGTCGTCAGGTGGCTGGTGAAGCCGACGAACAGCGCGTCGCGGAAGGATTGCGTCGTTCCCGACTTGCCGGCCGCCTGCCATCCGGGAATGCGCGCCGACTTGGCCGTGCCGTAGGCGATGACGCCGGTCATCATGGCGTTCATGTTGGCAACGATATCGGGGTTCACCACCCGTTGCGGATTGTCGGTATTGGTCTGGTAGAGCACCTTGCCGGAGGCGGTCGTCACCTTGCTGATGACGTGCGGCGTCACCTTGAAGCCGCCGTTCATGAAGGTGGCATAGGCGGACGTGAGTTCCAGCAGCGACACTTCGGAGGTGCCGAGCGCGATCGAGGCATTGGCCTGCAGGTCCGATTCGATGCCGAGCCTATGGGCGACCTTGATGACCTGATCCGGCCCGACCTCGGCGACGAGTTCCGCGGCGACCGTGTTCAATGATTTCGCCACCGCGGTCGCAAGCGTCACGGGGCCGCTATAGCGCTGTTCGTAATTTTCGGGCGCCCAGTTGCCGATCTTCACCGGCATGTCATTGCGGATCGAATTGGGCGTCAGGCCCGCTTCCAGCGCTGCGGTATAGACAAAGGGCTTGAAGGCCGAGCCTGGCTGGCGCTTGGCCGTTACGGCGCGGTTGAACTGGCTTTGCGCATAATCCCGGCCGCCGACCAGCGCGCGGATCGCGCCCGTCGCGTCGACGGATACGAGCGATGCCTGCGAGGCATTCAGCTTCTTGCCGTCCTTTTCGAGCACATCGGCCAGCGCCTTCTCGGCTTTCGCCTCCAGCGACATGTCGAGCGTGGTGTCGACGATCAGGTCTTCCTTGATGTCGCCGCCGATCAGCTTCGGGAGCTGGTCCATGACCATGTCGGCAACGTAGTTCTCGGCACCTGTCCAATAGCTTTTCGACCGCGTCGGCGGCTGCGACATGGCGGTCTTGATGTCGGCCTCGGAGATGAAGCCCTGATCATGCATGGCCTGCAGCACCAGTTGCGCGCGGGCCTCGGCGGCTGCCGGATCGCGGGCGGGCGACAGCCGCGAGGGCGCCTTGACGAGACCGGCGAGCATGGCCGCCTCGCCGAGATTGACGTCGTGGGCCGATTTATTGAAGTAGCGCCGCGAGGCCGCTTCCACGCCATAGGCGTTGGAGCCGAAATAGACGCGGTTCAGGTACATCGTCAGGATCTGATCCTTGGTGTACTTGCGCTCCAGCCATAGCGCCAGCAGCACTTCCTGCACCTTGCGTTCCAGCGTGCGGTCCGGCGAAAGGAAGAGGTTCTTGGCGAGCTGTTGCGTCAGCGTCGAACCGCCCTGGACGGCGTGCCCGGTCAGGACGTTCGTCACGACCGCGCGGCCAAGGCCGATCGGGTCGAAGCCGAAGTGGGAGTAGAAGCGACGGTCCTCGATGGCGACGATCGCCTCCGGGATGTAGGGCGACATGTCGCTGAGCGCCAAGGCTTCGCCGCCCGTCGTTCCGCGATTGGCGAGCAGCGTGCCGTCGAGATCGTTGATCTTTACGTTCGGCGGCCGCTCGGGGATTGACCAGGTGCTGGCGCTCGGCATGCGCGAGCCGTAATAGACGACGAGGCCCGCAAGGCCGATGCCGGCCCAGAGACAAAGCACCAGACCCCAATAGACCGTCGCGCGGATGAAGCTGAAAAAGCCGCGTTGCGGACGCGCGCGCCGCGCGGGTTTGCGGCGGCTCCGGGTACGGCGAGGCCTTTGGACCACGGGCTCGTCCTCGTCGTCTTCTTCCTCGTCGGGTTCCGGCTCCTGGTAATATTTCTTGGCCGAGCGCCCGTTGCCAACGATGCGTTCGCCGGCGTTGAATCCGTCATCGATGCGTTCCCGGCCGCTGGAAAAGGATGGTTCTATCCTCTGGCGTGATTTCTTCTTATCTGCCATTGCCGGCCGGTTGTACCTCGGTGCCCAGTATTCCCCAGTGTTCCTATGTCTTCTATCAGGCTGATCGCAGCGGCGGTAGAAATCTTTGCGCCCGTTCGCCCGCGCTTTAAGCCGGCGCATCACCCCGAGAGCCGATATCGGCTGTCGAGGCGCCTACCCGCCATTTGTTCACGAACCCTCGTGAAGACATCAAGTCCCGCCTGAACTGTAAATGCGGCGATTTAAGGAGGGATTAAGAACAATTCCGGCCCGGGTCGCCGGGTCGCTCCGCCCCTCTGCCGGCGGGCCGCAGAGGGAACTTTTCGCCCCTTCGGACATTAACAAATGACAAGAACAAAGAGGGCGAGCACATGAGTTCATTGATCAAGATAGAGGAAGTTGACCGGAGCAGATTGCGGGAGGTCTGGAGTGTCCAGGATTTCGCCCGCCGCCACCGGCTTTGCCAGGAGGAGGAAGCCCGGCTGAAGAAGCTGTTTGGCGATTTCGCGACAAAGCAGGAGCTGCTCTCCAACGCGCAGAGGCCGCCTCGATTTCGTTGATAGGATTCGCTGAAGGGAATGGCAGGCCAGGCGCGATAGACATCGTAGGCCGCGACGACCGCAGGGTTGGCAGCGGAGGAGGCTGCGTCAATGTGGAAACGTTTCGAACTATGGTTGGTCGATCGGATCGACCGGATTTTCGGCTTGGAGAGGCTCGCCCGCCGCGCTGGGTTTTCCCCGGATGAGGCAAGGCGGATCGCCCGTGAGAAATAGATCGCATGCCATGCACCGATGGCCGTTCTCTCTGAAAAGCTTGAGAGGAAATTCATCGCATCCAGGTCATCCAGGCATGTCATGCGAGCCGTATTTGCCCGATCCAATAGGCTCGATATGTCGCGGGAAGCTCGAAATCTTTCATATTTTCGAAAGCTCTGATCGGGGTTATAGTACTGTCATGTGGCCGTCGTGGAAGACGGTTCCAAGCAATTGGTAGCGCGTGAGGAGGAGTATTCATGCGGCACGTCAAATGGAGCAATCCCATTGAAGTCGGTTTTGCTCATGGTAGTTTCCAGGTAGTGACCGGTCCTTCCGATGCATTGAATTGCATGGCCGACCTTTGGCCCGATCGGCGCGGTCCTTTGTATGTTGCAGCAAGAAGCCTTTGCCGGGCAGCCATCGACGGTCGCAAGTCCGCCGAAGAGGCGCGGGAAATGTTCATCTCGGCGACGCGTGAAGCGCACCTGAAGATGCACTGAAACCGGTCGGCATTTTCAAGCCGTTTGCTCGTTCGAGCCTTGCGAGCCGATAGAGGCGCGCCAAAAGATTCCGTTCAAGATATTTCCGTTTGAATGCCGCTTGTCCGAGCATCTATTCGGATGCGGGTCGTTCGTCGGCAAGTGCCGCTCCTCAACGGCTAAAGCAATTCCAGGAAAAGTGCGTAGCGGTTTTCCGTCCGGAATTGCGAGAAAACAAAGAGATAGAGCAATTCCAGGAAAAGTGCGTAGCGGTTTTCCGTCCGGAATTGCGAGAAAACAAAGAGATAGAGCGGCTCGGCGATTCCGTGAAAAGCTGAACCGTTCTGGCGCATCAAAAAGGCCAGCGATCTCTGAGATCGCTGGCCTTTGATTTTGTGGAATCCTCAACGCGCCGTCAGCGGTTTGAACCCCTTATGGACATGCGGCAATCCGGTTCCGAGGCCGGGCAGTCCTTATGATCCGGGCTATAGGGACCCGGCTGACGCGTATCCTGTCGCGGATTGTTCTGCGGCTGCGGCTGCGGCTGTGCCTGAGGTTGTGGCTGTGGCTGAGCCTGAGGCGGTTGCCGCTGGGGTTCCGGGCGAGGGCGGTTGTCCGGCCGGTTGTTGTCGCGCGGGCGATCCGGCTGGTTATTCCAGTCTTGATTATTGTCCGGCCGCCGCCGGCCCCAGTTACGATTGTCGTCGCGCTGCCCATCCCAGTTGCGATCCGGGCGCCGGTCCCAGTTGCCGTCCGAGTCATTATTCCAGTCGCGATTGCGGTCGGGGCGGCGATCCCAGTTACGGTCCTGCCCGTTATCCCAGTTCGATCCGCGATCCCAGCCGCTGTCGGGCCGGCGATCGACCCAGCCGGGGCCGCGCCGCCAACGGTCGCGGTCACGATAGAAGTCGCGGCCGCGATAATAGCGACCCCAGTAGTCATCGAAGTTGAAAACCACCGTCGGAATGCCGAGCGGCCGATAATATTGCGGGCCGACATAGATGCGGCGCGATTGATAAGTGGCCTGGATGTACCGGCCGGCGACCCATCCGCGACCGCCATAGAACGAGACATCGCACCAGGGCGTCTCGTTGAGGCAGCCGTTGATCTGCAGCGGCGCACCGACCCGGATCATCGCCACAGCCGGATAGGCGGTACTCGGACCTGACCGCATGTTGACGTTTGCGGTGGCAAAGCCCTCCGCGGCTTCCGCAATGGCCGGCAGCGCGATGAATGCGGCCAGCAAGCTTGCGGCAAGAACTTTGAACCTCATAAATACTCTCCCTTTGCACGCCGTCGTCGCGAAATCGGCAACCGATGCCTTTCCGCCTGTCGTGCGCCTACCCGGCACCATCCGGTAAGACTTTCCAATTTCGGCAAGATAAAGGCATTCGCATGCACGGAATCTGACAGGACTCCACGGCGCGTCTTCAATCTTTACATGTGTTTTAAGAATATTTGCATGAATGCAGCTTGAACGATGACTTGCGGACGCGGGAAAATCTGCGGGATATCATTTGAAATGACCGCCTGCCGTCAGGATCGCCATGCCATTGGTGGCGGCGACTCGGGAGACCGATGGAAGAAATTGAAACGGCAGCCTTGAAATTGCCACCTTGCCCACCGATATGCGCTTCAGTCATGCAGTCGACGGCGGCTGGCGCGCTTCAAAGCGAGCCTTTTTCGCCATTGAGATCGTGGAAGCGAAGTTAACCTTTCGCGATCAATCTGACTGCAGTTCCGCATTGCCTTTGACCACGGATGTACTGGCACTGGTGTGATAGCGGATGGCGAAAGGCCGGATTATTCCGGCCTTTTTGTTTTTTGGCGATGGCGTGCTCTTGCGGAAGCGAGGCGCGCCATTTTCAGTTTCAGCATCTCTCCGGCGCCAAAAGAAAAACCGCCGCATCCCCTGCGGCGGTTTTCCGATTCAAGCTTTTCCGTTGAAGCAAAGTGCCCGGCGGGCCGGGCGACCTTGTCAGTTCACCTTCTTCGCCGAAACCTTGACGACCTTGGCCGGAGCTGCGGCCAAGGTTGCCTTGCCTGCAGGCACGTAGCCGGCGCCGATCGCGACATTCAGCGAGATATAGTCGATAGCGCTCGTCTGAACGGCCTGTGCAAGGCTCTGTTGCGCGCTGGTCACGTTGCGCTGGGCGTCCAGAACGTCGAGCAGTGAAGACGCACCATCCTTATAGCTGGCGGTCGAGAGCTGCAGGGCTTCCTGGTAGGACTTGACCTGGGCGTGCAGGGCCGCAACCGTCTGAGCGTCGCGGGTGACGGCAGACAGGGCGTTTTCAACATCTTGGATCGCGCCCCTCACCGTCTGCTGCCAGACGATATACTGTTCGCGGCTCGAGGATTCCGCGCTCTTGACGCCGGCGCGCAGGGTACCGCCGTCGAAGATCGGCAGGTTCAGCGCCGGGCCGAACGACCAGCTGGTGAGGCTGCCGCTCGTGGACGAGCTGTGGATATAGGACGGCGAGATCGCGCCGCTGAGCGTGATCGACGGGAAGAGCTTGGCTTCCGCCACGCCGATCTGGGCTGTAGCAGCGGCTAGATTACGCTCTGCGGCGCGAATGTCCGGACGGTTGCGGATGAGATCGGCGGGAACGCCGGTGCGGACGCTGCCACGGAATACCGGCTGGCTACCGCCGCCCTGCATCTGGGCGATGATCGTGGACGAGGGCACGTTGAGTAGCGTTGCGATGTGATGCACCGCCTGGCGGTAACTGATCTCAAAGCCAGGAATAGTCGAGAGCGTCGAGTTGACGAGGCCTTCGGCTTGGACGACATCGAGGCGGGATGCGGCACCGGCTTCAAGCTGGAACTTGGTCAGCGAAAGCGTGTCGCGCCGGGACTTCAGGTTTTCCCGGGCGATCGAGACGAGCGCCTGGTAGTAGCGGGCGTTGACATAGCTGTTGGCCAGATCCTGCAGATAGGTCAGGCGTGCAGTATCGACGCTGGAATAGGCGGCATCGAGCGAGGCGTTGGCGCTTTCCGTTGCGCGGCGATACTGACCCCAAAGGTCGAGCAGCCACGAAACCGAGGCTGTGCCGCTGCTGCTGTTTCGCGTTTCGGTCTGCGTGCGCAGCGAGCCCTTCTGGCCGCTGGTCGTATGGTCACCGCTGACCGTCAGGCTCGGCAGTCCGCCAGCACCTGCGGTCACGACTGCAGCTTCAGCCTGATTGATGCGCTCCAGCGATTGCTGGATGTTAAGGTTCTGGGAAAGTCCTTGTGCGGCGAAGGCATTCAGCTTGGAGTCGCTGAAAGCGGTCCACCATTGCGAACCGGCGACATCGCCGTTGACCTTCGTACCGCCCTCCGAGAATTTGGCCGGCAGAGGCATTTCCGGTGGCTTATGGTCTGGGCCGCTGACGCAACCTGCCAGAATAAGCAGCAGGGCGGGGGCGGCAGTACGAATGGAAACCATCACATTGTCCCACAATTCAATTTACATGATCAGTGTCTTTTAACGGAGCCAACATGACTCCATGTACCGGCGCTCCAGTCTTACGCAATACAAACAATGACCCGAAGCGGTCGGCGTCAATCTAGCAACGAGTTTTGCAATAGCACAGAGGCTTTTACGAATTCTCGGCAGCGAACATATGTAGGATCGGGCGAAATATCAGCTTATTGGTAAAATAAATCTGAAGTGTTGCAAAAAACATACCCTCGCATCCCCAACCTGAGGATGTGAAGGGCGCAAAACTCCGCCGGCGCCACAACTTCCGGGAAGCTGTTCGGCGCATCGATTCCGCTGAACGACCGTTCAGACTGTCTGAGGGAAATAGCGCGCGAGGCTTGCGCGAACCCGATCACGCGGCGTTGCATCGCGATCGTCGGGCACGAAAGGCGTGCCAGTTATCGCTTCGTAGGCGCGGATATAGACCTTGGACGTCTGGTCGACGAGCTCACCCGGAATCTCCGGAATCTCATCCTTGTAGGGGTCGCAGCGCTCGGTGACCCAGGCACGTACGAAGTCCTTGTCGAAGCTTTCCGGGCGCGCTCCCTTCTCGAAGCGCTCCTGGTAGCTGTCGGCCAACCAGTAGCGGCTGCTGTCGGGCGTATGGATTTCATCGGCGAGGATGATGGTCCCGTTTTCGTCGGTCCCGAATTCATATTTGGTATCGGCGAGGATCAGCCCGCGCTTGCGAGCGATCTCCTGCCCACGCGCGAAGAGGGCCAAGGCGTAATCCGACAGCGTCTGCCATTGCGCGTTCGTGAGCAGTCCTTGTTCGATGATCTGGGCCGGCGTCAGCGGTTCGTCATGGCCGCCATCGAATTCCTTGCTCGTCGGCGTGATGATCGGCTCCGGCAGGATCTGGTTGTCGCGCATGCCGTCCGGCAGCGTGATCCCGTACATCTCCCGCTGCCCCTTCTTATAGAGCGTCAGGATGGAGGTGCCGGTGGTGCCGGCGAGATAGCCGCGGACGACGACTTCGACGGGGAGAATATTCAGCCGCTTGCCGACGACGACATTCGGGTCCGGATAGTCGATCACATGGTTCGGGCAGATATCGCGTGTCTGTTCGAACCAGTAGCGCGCCGTTTGCGTCAGGACCTGGCCCTTATAGGGAATGCAGGTGAGGATGCGATCGAAGGCGCTCAGCCGATCGGTGCTGATGATGATGCGGCTGCCATCGGGCAGATCGTAATTCTCGCGCACCTTGCCGCGATAGTAGCTGGGCAATTCCGGAAAATAGGCTTCGGAGAGAATTCGCAACGTATCCACCAACAGGCTCGTGCATCCGCCCGACGGATGCTTCTTGGGCGGATCCTTAGCGCATTGCAGCCGGAATCGGAACGGTTTTCCCATATATAATATGTAGTCCGCTGCCGGTCGCATGGTCGCGGCGGCGAAAAGCGGTCAGTTCGGCCGGCGCCAACAGCCGTTTTCGCTTCGCTCGAGGATCGGCGTCGAAAAGACGCCGATGATACGCTCGCTCCATTGCTTGCCGTCCATATCGACACGATCGCGCCAGCGTTCGGATTGCAGCATGGCCGCGCCGATCACGACAGGCTCGATGCCGCAGGAGGTCAGGAGAGAAAGCCCGGAAACGATCGAGGCGCCGCTGGAGATCACATCGTCGACAAGCGCCACGCGCTTTCCTTCCAGCAGCGGCAACATCCGCGGGTCCATATAAAGACGCTTTTCCTGGTTTGGCGTGGTGATCGAGGAGAGCGCAATCGACAATTCCTCGCGATACCAGAATTTGCGCGAGGTGCCGAGCGGCACATAGCGCGTAAGGCCGAGCGCACGCGCCACCGCGGCTGCCAGCGTCAGGCCGAGCGTGGGCAATCCAGCGACGACATCGACATCATGAGCCGCGATCCGCGCGGCCAGCGCTTCCGCCAGCGTCTCCAGCACCGCGAAGCTCGCCTGATTGACGATCAGCGATGCGAGTGCATGGTCGCCGTCGGCAAGCACGCGGATCGGCAGGCGCAATTGCCGTCCGTCCGGCAGTTCGGCCACGTGGAAATCCGGCCGCTCCTCCATCGGGTCGAAGGTGCCGGGCGCATGCAGCTCCTGCCAGAAGTCATGGGGTTGCATCGCACGCAGCCTTCTATCTGTTGACCTTCATTCCGGCGCGCCGATGCAGTCCAAGGATTTCGGCCTCGGTCAAGGCCCGCACGCCGCCCTTCGGCAGATCGCCAAGCGCAATATCGCCAAAGGCGATGCGCACCAGCCGCAGGCATTCGATGCCGAGAGCCTCCAGCATGCGCCGGATCTGGCGGTTGCGGCCCTCCTTGAGCTCCACTTCGATCCAGCCGTTCCGGTCGCCGCTGCGCAGCAGGCGGGCGGAGCTCGCGGTCAAAAGCTCGCCATCGTCGATGATGCCGCGCTCCATGCGCGCAAGCTGCTCCTGGTCCATGATGCGGTCGACCTGCACGTGATAGGTCTTGCCGACATGGCTGACCGGATCGAGAAGTGTCTGGGCGAGCACCGTATCATTGGTAAAGAGCAGCAGCCCCTCGCTCGCCTTGTCCAGCCGCCCGACCGGGGCGAGATGGCGGGCATCGATCTCCTTGAGGCAATCATAGACCGTCGGCCGCCCCTCGGGGTCATCGCGGGTGGTCACCAGCCCGCGCGGCTTGTTCAGCATGAAATAGAGCTTCTTTTCCGCTGATATCTCTGTGCCGTCGACCGCGAATGTCGAATGTTCCAGATCGACCCAGGTGGCGGGATCCGAGATCTTCCGGCCATCCACGCTCACGCGGCCGGCGGCAATCAGCGCCTCCGCCTGGGTGCGGGAGCAGTAGCCGAGCTTGGAAAGCGCTCGCGGCAAGGTCACGCGCTTGCCTTCGGGCTCCTGGGCGCGCTTCGCCGCCCTGCCGGATCTTTGCGGTGATTGCCGCTGGCTCACCCGTCTGCCTCACGATCTTCATTGCTGTGGCCGCGCGCCGCGCCCGGAACGACATCCTTTCGCATGCCGGCGGCGGGGACGCAAATCGCATTGCCGAAGGGCAACCAAGGCCAAAAGCAGACAGGGCTCGCATTCGTGGATGCGAGCCCTGTCGCTGACCGGAGCGGGCGATGGGGTCGGGTAGGCGGCAAGGCTGCCGCCGTTCGCTTCGGAGGGATCGCGCTTGCCCCAAAAACCTGCACTGTTTCTTTTGCTGGGATTTTTCAAAAGACGGGAAATTTGTTACAGTTTGTAACGCCGACCGTTTCCCTGTTGCCAAAACGACCTCTCGCCCCGCATGGAAGGGCCATGGTTTTCGCATCGCTTCTTCTGGTCGAGGACGACCGCGAGATTAGGGCGCTCCTGGAGGAGTTCCTGAGCCGCGAGGGTTTCTCCGTGCAGGCGGCCGACAGCGCCGCCGCCATGGACCGTATGCTGTCCAAGGGTTTTCCCGATCTGATCATCCTCGACCTGATGCTGCCCGGCGAAGACGGCCTGTCGGCATGCCGGCGCATCCGCGCCCGCAGCAAGGTGCCGATCCTCATGCTGACGGCGAAGACGGAAGATATCGATCGCATCCTTGGCCTCGAAATGGGCGCTGACGACTATCTCGGCAAACCTTTCAATCCGCGCGAGCTTCTGGCGCGCATTCGCGCCATCCTTCGGCGATCCGGGCCGGAACGGCCGGAAGACGCCAGCATTCCATCACGCCGCAAGTGCTTCGCCGGCCTGACCGTCGATCTCGACGGCCGCGTTATCGAGATGGAAGGCGAACGCGTCGTGCACCTGACGACGGCGGAGTTCGATCTGCTCGTCTGCTTTCTCGAACGGCCACGGCGCGTCCTGTCGCGCGAGCAATTGCTGGACTGGACACGCGGCCGCGGCGCCGATCCCTTCGATCGCACCATCGACGTCACGGTCTCCCGCCTGCGCACCAAGCTCGGGCATTGCCTGCCCGATGGCGCCCATATCATCACCACCGTGCGCAATGCCGGCTATCTCCTCACCACGGACGTCAAGGATGTCTGAGCCATGCTGAAACTCGGTCTCGTCGCCCGCATCATCATGATCGTCGCCGTGGCATTGTTCGTCATACAGCTCGCGGCTTTCGCCGCCGCCCAGCTGAAGCCGGATACGCCCTTCAATCCGGAGCTGTCGCCGGCCATGCAGGTCAAGACGGCGATCCGTCTTCTCGATGCCGTTCCGCCCGAGGCGCAGCCGATCGCCGTGCGGGCGCTGAATGCCAATGGCCTGGCGATCCGGCTCGCCGATGCGCCGGTGCCCGGTAAGAAGAACGAGA